>JAUYEP010000257.1 GCA_030689765.1 Methylovulum sp. | reverse complement strand
TAGATAAATCCCCCTCTGCCCCCATAAGTATCTACACAAGTTTATTTATTAAAAATCATAGTGTTAAATAAATAATCACGTTATTTCATACAGATAACTGCTGTTTCAAGCCAGATTTTGTGATAGAAAAACCTAAAAATAAAGCAATTATCTGCCAGCAATGTCATATAACACATTGTTTTAAAATCAATTAAAGTTGTGTAGATACTTATGCTCTGCCCCCTCGCTTTGCTCTCCCCCCTTTTTCAAAAGGGGGAGGTGAATACTACTCTAAAAATACTTTTTGCCAGACGTTGATGCTTTTTCACTTGTGGGGCTTGACGTTTTTGTTATTACCCCGTCGTCCCCTAATGGGCCATTGCCGATTAAATGTTGGGCACAAAAACGCAGCCCGGATAATCCGGATTCCGTGAAGCCATAATTTGTGCCAGGCATCAAAGCCATACGGTTGGCGATATGCCGTGGCTTCCTTATATGAGTTGCCTACTGCGCAGGCTTTATCATCGCCACCACACTGTCAGCAGGCATGGGGCGGCCAAAATAATAACCCTGTACTTGATCACAACCACTTTGTAACAAATAATCAGCCTGTTCTTGTGTTTCCACACCTTCTGCAATCAATTTAAACTTTAAAATTTTCGCAATGGAAATAATCGTCAGCACAATGGCGGCGTCGTCATCGTTATCCATCACATTATCCACAAAAGATTTATCGATTTTTAACTTATTGAACGCAAAATGCTTAAGTTGGCTCAAGCTGGAATAACCGGTACCAAAATCGTCAATGGAGATTTGCACGCCCAGTTGTTTAAGTTGGCTTAACATGTGGCGATTTTTTTCCGGATCCTTAATTACCATGCTCTCGGTTATTTCCAATTCCAGGCACTCGGCAGGCAAACCTGTCTCTGCCAGTATCCGTGCTACCTGACCGATAAAGTTAACCTGTTCAAACTGACGCGCTGAAAGGTTAACCGCCATCGTTAATGCGCCTAAGCCAGCTTGTTGCCAGGCTTTGGCTTGTCGGCAGGCTTGCCGTAATACCCATTCACCTATTGCGTCAATTAATCCGGATTCTTCAGCGATAGGGATAAATACCGCAGGTGACATTAGCCCAAATTCAGGATGTTGCCAACGGATAAGCGCTTCCACGCCGACCACTTGACCGGTGCTTAAATTGATTTGCGGTTGATACAGCAGGAACAACTCATTAGCTTGTAAAGCGCGGCGTAAATCATTTTCCAAGCGCAGTTTTGATGATAACGCTTGCTCCATGCTGGGTTCATAAAACCGGTAGGTATTGCCCTGTTCCTTGGCGCGGTACATCGCGGTATCGGCATATTTGATCAATAAGCCCGCATCCTTGCCATCAGCCGGGTATAAGGTAATGCCGATACTGGTGCTCAGGTAAAATTCCCGTTCCATAAGCATAAAGGGTTGTGCAATCGCACGACAAATTTTGTCGGCAATCGTAGCCGCGACTTGGGTTGAAGAAATATTCTCCAGTAACAGCGTAAATTCATCGCCCCCGAAACGCGACACCAAATCGCCGCTACGCACACAACTTTGAATACGTCCGGCCGCAGTTTTCAGTAACAGGTCACCGAAGTCGTGTCCCAGGGTATCATTAGCTATCTTAAAGCGATCCAAATCCATGAACAAAATAGCATGTTGCACTTGTTCACGATCGGCGCGTTTCAACGCCAGCGATAGCTGTCCCATAAACTGGGTGCGGTTGGCGAGATTAGTCAAACTATCCTGAAACGCCAGGCGGTTCAGGTTACGCTCGGCGCGTCCTGCTTCCAACAAACGCGCTACCCGTTGCCGTAATACCGCAAAATGTATCGGTTTGGGGATATAGTCATTGGCCCCTACCGCAAAGGCGCGTTCAACCGATTGTTCATCATCCAATGCCGTAATCATCAAGATAGGTACGCTGATACCTTCGGGACAGGCGCGGATTTTTTGACAAGCCGTAAAACCATCCATTTCAGGCATCATGACATCCATCAAAATCAAATCCGGCATGTGCCGTTCGCATAAGGCAACGGCTTGGATGCCAGTACTTGCTTGTTCAATACGATAATTATCCCTTTCCAGGACAT
This sequence comes from Methylovulum sp., assembly GCA_030689765.1. GTDB lineage: Bacteria > Pseudomonadota > Gammaproteobacteria > Methylococcales > Methylomonadaceae > Methylovulum. The sequence continues at coordinate 6,326 of JAUYEP010000257.1, read as the reverse complement.
CATGTAAAACGAAGCGTATCGCCCGGTCATCATCGGCAACCAGAATTATGGGGGCGGCATGTCCGGTGGCCCAGGTGCTGTTTTCCAACATCAGTTCTCGCTGCAATGCTTGTTGCACCAGATCATAGTATTGCAACAACTGCGTCATAGTTTCGTCAACCTCAGGAATATTGCCTTGACGGGCCTGATCTTCCAGTCGTTTGGCAAGTGCGGCCAGTTTTTCTGCGCCCAGGTTACGGCTGGCCCCCTTCAGGCTATGCGCCAATTCGCGTAATTGCACGGCATCGGAAGCCTGTAGGGCTTGACGGATCAGTTGTAGTTGCAAGGGGACGTCTTCGAGATAAACCTGCACCATTTTAATAAAGCTATTGCCGATGTCATCCCGTAATTGCTTGAGCACTTGGTTGTCCAGCGCTGTCGTTGCATGTGGCGTTAATTTGGATATTTCCGGTTCTGATGCGGGTTTGTTGCCAGCTTGCAGCCAGGTAAGCAATTTTTCTTTCAAGGCATTTAATTTAATAGGCTTGGCCAAATAGCCGTCCATCCCGGCGGCAAGACACAAATCACTATCGCCCTCTTGCGCGTTGGCGGTCATCGCAATAATCGGCAAGCGTCCAATATTACCGGGTAATGAGCGAATTTGCCGTGTCGCTTCAAAACCATCCATTTCCGGCATGTGGCAATCCATCAATACTAAGTCGTAAGCACATTGCGTTACTTGCGCCAAAGCTTCGAGACCGGTAGCCGCAATATCAAAGCTGCAACCCAGCCGTTCCAGCATGCCTATCGCCACTTGCTGGCTGGCCCTATTGTCTTCAACCACTAAAATGCGGGAGCCTAAATAGATTGCCGGTGCTTTTGCCACATCCGGCTGTGGCGCTGCCGGTTTTTTATAAGTTTTTACTGAGCTTAAAATACAATCGTACAACAGTGAAACCTGCACCGGCTTGGTCAAACGTGTCGCTATTTGTGGACAATCAGAATTGATCTGCTGATCCGCATTGGCTAACAGGATAATCTTGACATCCGTTAGCATGGGATCATGCGCCACCCTATCCAGCCACTGTTGATAATCAGTTTGTGCCAACGTAAGGTCGACAATGGCAAATTGATAAGCTTCGCCCTGCTGCGCTGCGGTACGCAACAGTTCCAACGCACGCGTACCATAACCGACGCTGCGGTGGGTTATTTGCCAGCGCCCCAGGATTTGCGTCAAAAATTGCCGCATCTTGTCGTTGTCGGTAATCACCAAAATGCGTAAATTAGTGATGTAGGCCTGCCATGTTTCCGATAGCGCCTGTATGCCTTGTGGCAAATCAAATGGCAGCCTGAACCAAAAAGTGCTGCCTAGCCCCGGCTCGCTTTTAACCCCAATTTCGCCGCCCATGAGCTGGATTAATTGCCGGCAAATCGCCAACCCCAAACCAGCGCCTTCATGATGCCGGGTACTGGAACCATCGGCCTGTATAAAGGCTTCAAAAATCGACGGCTGCACGGCAGGCGCAATACCAGGGCCTGTGTCCGTGACGCTGAACCGCAATAAAGCATGCGCTTGATCCGCTTGCTCCTGCTCTACTGCAATGGTGACACTGCCTTGTTCGGTAAATTTAAGCGCGTTACCCAGCAGATTGATCAGCACCTGCCGTAAACGGGAAACCTCGCCATGTAACATCATAGGAATGCCGTCAGCAATCGTATAATTGAGTTGCAGTTTTTTCCGTTGCGCTTGTCCATCCAACAAGCCAACGATTTCATCCAGGGTTTCATACAACACAAAATCGACCGGTTGTAACTTCATCATGCCCGCTTCGATACGTGAAAAATCAAGGATATCTTCGATCAATTTTAGCAATGCGTCGCCGGCGTTGCGGGCAATGGCGACATATTCCGCCTGTTTAGGTGATAAGCCCATATCATGCAAGAGTTCCAACATACCTAACACGGCATTCAGCGGCGTACGTAATTCATGGCTCACATTAGCGGCAAATTCACCTTTTAACCGGGCGGACTCCAAGGCGCTATCACGGGTTTTTTCCAATTGCTGTTCGCGTGTTTCCAAAACGGCCATCATATTGTTAAACGCGGTTTCCATTTCCATAATGTCGCGCGGCCCGGCCAGATGCGCCCGTACATTTTCCTGTCCCATCGATGCACGTCCCATGCAGTGCGCCAGATGTCTTAAAGGCCGCATTAAGCGCTTCGTGATACCTAACAGAAACAGCAAAAAAATAACAGCAAACAGGGCCGATGCGATCAGGTTAGTCTGCAAAATATTGCGTTCCATGGTATTGAGGGAATGCTTGCTCATCACCAAACGCACAAAACCGAGCAATTCCCGCTTGGGTTGGTTAATTTCAAATGGCGACGCTTCTTCTGTATCAGTTGCGGCATTATGGGTATAGACCGGTGCTGCGAAATACCAGGCGTCGTTAGTTTCCTGCTGTAAGGTTATCATTTCCGGCCAGGATGCCGCATCCGTCAGCGCTTCGCCCCGGGCAAACAGCGTTTGATGATCCGCCGTGTAAACGGCCACACCACTGACATCAGGAAAACCCATGATGGCCTGCGCCGGTTTTTCGGCATTTTCTTTACTGGCATATAACAGCGCAAGCGTACTCTGGTCGGCAAAAGTCTCGACCGCCTGCAACCCTTGTCCGAGCAATTTGCCGCGCACAATATGGTAGGACAATCTGGAAATGGCAAACGAAGACAACAACGACAGCGCGATAATGCCTATGGAAAAGGTCATCACCAGCAACTGCGAAAAGCTGGGGCGCTTACGCCATCCAGGGATGGGGGCTGCGGGAGCGGCGGGATCAAAGCGGGCAGCAGCGGGCCATATTCGGAATTTCATGACAGGATTTATTGGGAGTTGGGGAAAACCAGGCCGAATTCTTGTCGTGCCCGGCTGGAAAATTGCAGTCCTAGATGTTCAGCCGTGCGTAAATTAACCGCCAATAACAAATCGCGTAATGGTTTAATGCCGGCAGTTTTCGTTGCACCGGCACTCAGTTGTTGTAATGCCAGTGCGGCAAGGCTATGCCCCATACCAATATTATCAGGATAAAGTGAAAACAGCGCCCCTTTGCGCACATGATCGAGATTACTTGAAAACACGACAAAGTTTTTTTCCCACGCTTCTTTTAAGACCACCGGCAATAAGGCCTGCTCGGTCATCGCTATACCATCATGCGGCAACCATAAGGCAATGGAATTATCCTTGATTTCGACCAGCACTTGCCGGTAAAGCGTCGATGAGTGCTGGATATCCTGAGCCGACAACGCGTTAAGTGAAAATCCGTGTGCTTTGGCAGCTTTTTTCGCGTATTCAATTTCCCAGGCGGTTTGCTTGGGATCAAAAACCACGGTAATTTCCTTGATAATCGGGACGATACGTTGTAACTGTTCAAACAAGACATCGGGATCCGGCACCAGGCTGATGCCGGTCAGCCCTTGAATGTCCTGGCCTGGGGCAATCATCACCGCACCAATCACGACAGGGAAGGTTTCGCCCAATTTTTTCGCAACTTCCAGTCCAGCCCGACCCAGGCTAACGACCACATCGATATTATCTTCCTTCATTTTTTCGATAATGCTTGTTAGTCTGGATGGCTCATTTTCCAGTACATACGGTGTTACCGATTGGCCCAGCCCCTTCTCCATGCCACGGATAATTTCCAAAAACACGGCACGGTAAGGATCGCGGACTTCAGGGTATAACACCGCTATCGACGGTGTTTCTGCCCAGGCAGCCGCGAGGGTAAAAAAACTGCCGCATAGCATAGGCAGTAGTAAAAAGAGATAACGATGCAATTTATATTGACTCCTATGTTTTTCTTAATTTGTTTGGCGTATTCGCCGATAGGCAATACGCCAAACGAAGCATGGCGGTTTGCCGACGCGAAACCGCCCTACGTAGCTAAAAATTAACCCGAATTTCGCCATAAAAACTTCTCCCAGCCAAGGGTAAATCGTTTGGAATGGCGGCGTCCGTTCTGCCCGCCAAACTGGGTTCCCGCGCATCCGCATCAAACAAGTTACGCACCGAAAATGCGGCTTCCCAATGTTCAAGCACATGTTGGCGGCGCAGGGTTAAATCAACCCAGGTGTAATCAGCCACCGGTGGGCGATTATCGCCCAGGCTACGCTCACGGCCAATAACCCATTTAGCTTGTGGGGTCAAATGCCAGTCGGATAGAAACTCCCAGTTGGCGCGTAGATAAACCTGGTGTTGCGGTGCATACCCCGGCGTAGAGTTGGCAGTATTGTCGCGGGATTTTTGCCAGCTATAATTACCCAGCAATTTTAGGGTATCACTCGCCTGCCATTCGGCTTCCAGTTCAGTGCCGTAACCAGTTTGCCTGCCGGTATTTTGGGCGGTAACGGTGGGCGCTCCGGCATCGGGTATAAAGCGGATAATGTCTTGCCACCAATAGTTGAATAGATTCAATCCTAAACGCAGTTTATCGCTAGGACGGTAATCAAAAGCCAGTTCGAGGGTATCCATAGTTTCCGGCTTAAGGTTAGGATTACCCCGGTTGACGGGATTGTTGATACTATACAACTCCTGAAATGATGGCGCCCGAAAAGCGCTGCCGTACATCAGCTTGGTGGTCAAATCATAACGGGTTTCCCAGACCAAAGCGGTGCGCGGATTAAACGCATTACCAAAGTCCGAATAATTATCGTAGCGTATGCCTGCGGTAAGCGCCCAATCCTTCATGAACCTCCATTCGTCTTGAAAAAAAGCAAAAAAGTTCTTGCGGTCGACAGGCTGTATAAAAATATACGGGGTATTGGTTACATCGATAACGGAAAAATTCGGCAGCAACGGGTTTGCAGTTCCCGTGGTGGGGTTGATGCCGGAATTTTTATGAGCTGCAACATCGTAAAGACTACTGTAGTTGAATCCGGTGCCTACGCGTAAGGTATGCTTATCGAAGCCGGTATAAAAAGCCGAGGTGTTGAATCGGGCATGACGTTCATAGAAACTAGGGGCAGCGATGAAGCCTTGGGGGAAAGTCACCAAGGGGCCGCTACCGATCAGGCCCGTAGTGGGATCAATAGGCAACTTTGCCCCCGGCGGGAAGAGTGCAAAAGCTGTTTCCGTTACCTGCGTAGTGTTGAGATAGCTGATCTGTGCTTTCACGTCCCAGTCTTTGGCGAAATCGGGGTTACCGTAATTCAGGTCTGCATTCCAGCGGTCGCTACCGCCACGGCCGTTCGGATCCAAGGTCTGCGCACTAGTAGGACTAGCGCCTTGGTCGCCTCGGCTTTGTAAGCCGCCGCGAAAACGCCAGTGTTCGCGGGATAAATCCAATCGGGCATCGACATTTTGCCGCGACAAATTAACCGGGCCGGGCGCTAAAGAGGCATGGGTGCCGAACAATTTATCGAAGTTGGTCTGGGTATCGGCGTCGATAATGCTTTCCTGGCCTTGGGTATCGTGGTATTCCACGATGGCCGCCACGTCAAAACCGGCCCACTCGCCGCCGTGCAAGGCCCAGCCATCGTAAGTGTCGAAGCTGCCGATACGCCCGCCCACTTCGGTGCCGTTGATGTCCTGCTTGGTTTTGGTGATGATATTGATCACCCCGGCAAAAGCGTCGGCGCCATACACGGCGGAGCCCGGCCCGCGCACCACTTCGATACGGGCAACAGCCTGCACCGGCATTCCGCCCCAAAAATTATTCCTATTTCCGCCATAGGCATTAGTGATGGGAATGCCGTTGATCAACATCAATACCTGTGGATTGTATTCGGAGGATATGCCGCGAAAACTATAGATAGGATTGTAGCCGTCCTTGCTGCGTGCCACATGCAAACCCGGCACGGTTTCCAACGCCTCGTCGATGTCGGTCGCGCCCATCGCCTTAATATCCTCGGCGGTGATCACTGATGCCACCGATGGCGCCTTGTCGACCGGTTGTTGGATGCCGGTGGCAATGCTGACCATTTCCTGGCCACCGTAAACCTGCGCCAAAGCCTGTTCTTCCTCCTGCATCGGGATGGGTTCGGCATGGCTGTTAATAACAGTTAGTGATAATGCAAACACTGTGCTGGAAAATGCCATTCGTGCAGTAACAGGCATAACAAAACCTCATGGGGCAGGATTACGGGTGTTTCGCATCATAGCAGATTATGCTGGAAATGCGATTTGACCTGGTTGCCAACCGCCAAGATTTTTTATTAGCTTTGTGGTAAATAATTTGCTTTTGCTTGTTACAGCGTTTTCATTCTTCATTAAGGCTAGCCACTCAAGTTGGGACAGGTTAAGCCTTGTCCGTACCCGACTTAAATTATTAACGACGAATGAAACCGCTGTA
>JAUYEP010000222.1 GCA_030689765.1 Methylovulum sp. | reverse complement strand
TAAACTTAATGATGCCTATTTTTAACCTATTGATTTTTATATATTATGGAGTACAAATTTAAAGTTCACTCCGAAACCACCACAAGGTTTAAACATATAACCGTTTGAAAAATATTAATATTCAGTTAAAACAAGTCTAATCTTATAAGCAAGACCCCGACAAAATCAAAGCCTATCTCAGCAAGACCTATCCAGAGGGGGTTGCACAGGCAAAAAAATATCATGCGCGCCTCTTTTTTCTGGATGAGGCCGCCTTTCGCAGTGATGCACACCGTGGGACGATTTGGGGCAAGTGCGGGGAAACGCCAGTGGTAAGGGATAGCGGCGGGCGATTTGGTTTTAAATTAATTGGCGCCGTCTCCGCCCGCGGCGACATGCATTTTGATGTGATTGAAGGGAGCATGAACGCCGAAAAATTTATCATTTTCTTGCAGAAATTACGTCAAGATGCAGGTTGTCCGGTTTTCGTGATTGCCGATAATGCGCGCTACCATCATAGTAAAAAAGCACAAGCGTTTCTGGAAACGCAACTAGGCGAAATCATGATGGCTTTTCTGCCCGCCTGTTCCCCCGAATTGAATCCAGATGAACAGGTTTGGAATCATGCCAAAGCTGAAGTAGGCAAGCATCCAATTAAAAGCAAGCTTGATATGGAATCCATCATTCTTTCATCCATGCGGTCTATTCAACAAAAAACAGAACGGGTGAAAAGTTTTTTTCGATTGCCCGATACCTTGTATGCGGAAAAATATACATAGGGGGGGGCGCGAAAACTTATGGGACGATTAATATCTCGATAATGTGGCACCCAGTGGCCGTTCCTTGTTGCAACAGGTCGCCATCCTGCAAGGCTGGTCGGGTGAATTGGAACTGATGCCGTGGATGGCTTTACGTTACGAGCATATTGCCAGTATTCGTGCAGCCTTACGGCACGCTAACAAATCGCCGAACACCATCAATACCACGCTGGCGGCAATTCGAGGTGTACTGAAAGCAAGCTTTTTATCAGGCCAGTTTCCGGCGCTGGAATGGCAACGGATTCAAGCCATTGACCGCATTGCCGGAAAAACCTTCCCCGCCGGTCGTCAATTACCTTCGGCAGAAATTAACCGCTTATTTACAGCCGGTGAACGCGACCCGGTTAATGGTATCCGTGAGCCGCCATCCTAACGTTGTTAGCTTATGCCGGATTAAGGCGCAGTGAGCTAACCGGTTTGAACGTAGCAGATTACGAAACCCGAACGGGTCTCCTTATCGTGCGTGAAGGTAAAGGTCAGCGACAACGGGAAATGAGTTTGCCCATGCTTGCCCGCCCAACCTTGCGGCGATGGTTGCACTGTCGAGGCAATCAGCCTGGGGCGTTGTTTTGCCAAGTGATGAAAAACGGTCACTACAATCCGGCACAACCCATCAGCGCTCACTGGGTTTATGGCATTTTGGCAGATCGGGCGAAACAAGCCGGTATTGCCCATTGTTCGCCCCATGACCTACGCCGAACCTTTGTGACCCGTTTACTGGAACAAGGCGTGGACTTCAATACCGCCAGCCAATTGGCGGGACATGAAAACATCCAGACTACGGCGTTGTATGACCGACGGCACGTCAAAGCCCAACGGCAAGCAATGGCGAAGTTTGGGTATTGATAGCATCGCGTGTCAGAAAACGTTAATCCCATAAACCTTCGGCAATATCGGCAATTCGCAATGAATTGCCGTTTCAAATACTGCGGTAAAAACAAAATTACCAAACTAAACAAAACAACAATGAGGTGAAAAATAAAAAACATAATGCAGTTGTTAAACGCAGTTCATTGGAATTTATTTTGGCTCTATATGGGTTTCAGGGTCTTTTGATAAAATGTGCGAATGGAAACCTCAATCATAACTATCAAACAACTAGTCAGCGAAACCCAATGTTATGCCACCATTCGGCAGTTACGTTGGGCTGATGGTGTCACTTGCCCG
>JAUYEP010000219.1 GCA_030689765.1 Methylovulum sp. | reverse complement strand
TAGCTATGTTACCGCAGCGACTTGGGTAAATGGTGGTTGTTTTTTTGCGAGTTACCTTACGGTCTTTCCAACTGACAAACGCCAGTGAATTACGCATCATATGGACAATGCAGGGCTGCACTTGGTTTTTTGGAAACACCGAGGCAATAGCCTCTGGAAATCCGGTCAAACCATCAACACAAACGACAAACACGTCTTTAACGCCGCGATTTTTCAATTCGGTCAGCACCGATAGCCAGACAATGCGCCCTCGTTTTCTGACATCCACAGCCCCAGCAGCTCTTTATGACCGTGGATATTCACACCCAGTGCCACATAGGCCGCTTTGTTGATGACGCGCTTATCTTGGCGTATTTTGACAACAATGCAGTCCAGATACAGTATGGGACACACCGAATCCAACGGTCGCGTCTGCCATTCAACCACCTTATCCAAGGCCGCGTCGGTTACTTGAGAAACCAGGGCGGGAGAAATATCAGCCCCAAACACCGACTCAAAGGTACCGTTACGGTCACGTGGCGTTTCAATCTCAATCTTACCGTAGCCACCCTTCAATGTTTTACGGTTATAGCCATTGCGACTGTTGCCGCTGTTATAGCTATCCAACGAATGTTTTGCATAGCCTATGCGGCCATCCATTTCGGCACTCAGTGGGGCTTCTACAGTGATCTTTAATAGTTCTCGACTCAGCTTGGCCAAATCACCTGGGGATTTCAAGCCTCGTCCGTGTCTTGCATCGCTGAAATCAATTTGGGGTCTTTAATCAGGACGCTCATTTTCTCTCCTTGTGTGGCCGTATTGTACGGCACTGAAAATAAGCGGTTACACGGGGATTTATTTACACCCCCCACTGAATCCCGTCACTACGACCTGATTGGATTTGATTTTCTCGCTTTACCGTGTTTTTCATAATCAGCAATAGATATTCCATGCCGTTTGAGTCTAGCAGCTAATCTTCGTTTGGCTTCTAATTTTTTTTCATATCGGATAGCTGATTGTTTTCTGTGTTGCAAGGTATTAATCCCTGCTATGACAGAATTGTTTTCCTCTAATGCGTCAAGATAACTAAGGATTTGTTGTTCTTCACTGTCGATATAGTTTTCTTTTAACTCGAAGGGAAATTTTTCAATCAGCTCAATTGGCTTAACGGTGCCGAAAGGGAAAGTCTTTTCATCATTTGTATCCCAATGGCATTCATCAAATAGAAAGGGATTAGCGCCCATTTTGTATCTTGAAATCATGAATGCTTTCTGATTTTCCTTCCAAACGCCAACATAAGCATTTCTAGCGAATATTTTATAACAATAGCCATTTTTCAAATTTTCTATATTTTCTAGCATTTCTTTGCTGAACTTTATTAATTCGTTCATCACATGATTCATGGCATTTGTCATTTTCATTGATTTATAGCCTCTTCAGTCGCTTTAAAGCACTCATTCATTTTCCCATCACTGCAAACAAAAATTTCCAGGTGCATTTTTGCCCTTGTCAATGCGCAATATAAAAATTGAACCCAATCATGGGGAGAAAAGCCATCTGGTATTTCAACATCAATCACTAGAACAACAGGAGCTTCCAGACCTTTGTATCTGGCAATGCTTTCACAAAGAATGCCACCCTCTTCTTTATAAACTTTCTCGCCGTCTTTATATACACCGGTTGTCCGTTTTAATGAATAACCGTCAATGTCTTTCAACAAGTATTGAAAAGGTACTGAATAGTTATTTTTTGCTAATAATAACGAATGGCTAGGATTATTTTCAGAATCAGGTAAACAGCTAATAATTTCAATATCGCTTAATGCGATGTGATCTTTGTTTATTAATTCATCTAACCTTTCTTTTAATTTCTCAAGCAGCCTTTCTTTTTGATAAAAATTAATTTGTGGTTTGCGCCCTGTCACTCTGATGATGCTAGGCTCTGGTTCATACTCGAAGAATGGCTTTTGTAAGTTAAAGGATTTTGTATAAATAGGAAAAAATTTAATCAGAAAATCCTCAATAAATTTTGTAACGCGATAATTCGGTTTTTTATTTATCTCCTTCGGAAGCAGCATATTAATTTTACGCAAAAGCACGGCAGGAATACCATTTAATCCATTCTTGCGATCATCAAACTCAATACTCTGGCTATCGTCCTCAAACCATAATACGCTAGCACCAGGCTTTAAGTAATGTGTTAATAAATCAACCCAGTAATCGCGAAAATCTTGCCCTTCATCAATAATCAAAGCATCATATTTTTCAGTGTCTTCAATAGTTATAGTCTCCAGTTCACTTAATAGCATATCAACATGATCGTCAGTTGGATTGGGCGGGACTCCGTTTGTAACGTTTAACTGATGCCTTTTGTGATGGGCAAAGCTATAAAGCGTCCCGACATAACCAGAGGAAGGCGTATCATGAACAGTGGTGCGTAACAAACGGCCTAATAGATGATTGTAGCAAACTAAAATCGGTTTTTTTCCAAGTTGAGTGAATCGTCTATAGGCATGTATCGCTGAAATCGTTTTTCCACTACCTGCACAGGTATTAACATAAAGATGAATTTCATTTTTGGTTTCTTCCATTGTTATCAATTCGGATTCTATTTGCTTAACCAAGCCATATTGCGTGGAGAATTCATTAAACCGCTTATCACGGATAAGTGTCCTTTGCTTAAAATCTACTGGAGGCAATGAATCAATTTGCATGATATTTTTTAAAAAACAGAGTATTTTCTGGTGGTAAAAATAGACTATTTTGTGGTGGTTATAATTACCAATATCAGCCCAGCTTTCAAATTGCTTCTGCGCGTCATCCAAGTCTTCTGCAATATAAATTCGCTCAGGAAGCAATGTGTGATCATTTTCTCTCAAAAGGCTCATCGTCAACGCAATAGTCTCATCGGAAAACACACACGATTCATCTATGCAAACTATCCCTTTTTTGGGATGAAAAATAATAAAATCAAACCAATCTAAGATAATCGGATTTTCTAAGTAATTACGATGTTCAATGTTCAACCTGTGAAAAACAGTGCAGCAATTAAAATCATTTTTTAGTTTAGCAAATGCCGGTTTTTCTATGTCAAATGATGGGTCATATTTATTTGCTTCTTCTAATGGGGGATAAAAGGTAGTCACAAGTTACTTCCTAATAGGTATTGGTGGTGAATAAACATAAAAACGCTGTATTTACTATGTTCGTCAAATATTAAATATTGTCCAGATTCCAAATTACATTTGCCGCTTTTATCATCTTAATTTGTCTTTTTTCTATTGCTTGTTTGTCCCAAATCGGATTTGATTTATCAGAAACAAACTTTATTATTTCTTTTTGTTGGTTCAATAAATTGTCACGACCATAAGATGCAAGTTTGTCGCTGAAGGGTTTATTTCCTATTGAACTGTTATGCGATTGGGAAATTAGCATTAAATTACCTAAACGGTTAAGCCAATTACCTGACACAATACCTTCATTTTGATTGTTTTTATCTTCGTAAATTCCGTAGCCATTCTCGACTGGATCACCATTTGTCGGCGTTTGTGGAGCAATGTGTTCAATACTTTCGTGATTAATCAATTCAGCAAACGAAATATTATGTGGCTTAGGATGATTAGCATTACTTATATATAATTCATATTTCCATAACAAATAATTATCAACTCTGTTTTTATAAAAATAATCACTTAAATAACGGTCAATTTCATTATCGCTCCAATACCACCACCATTCATTAGTTTTTAAATTATGAATAATTTCATTTATTATTTTATCTATGTCTTCTGCAGAATTAAAATTAACCAGATAATGATTTAATCTTGATTGAATTTCTGCTCTACCACCACGAAGCAAGTATCTAAAAGTAATATTTTCTAAAAGCTTGACAAAACGATTCAGTAATTTTTCATCATCAACATATTTATAAGCTTTTATTATAAATGGATATGCCAAAGCCATACTATTTAGGTAGAGTAAGTCTTGTACATTGTTTTCTGAACTTGTTTCAATTTTTTCAACTGAATTAAATGCTTGGGATAAACCAGAAACAAATTCTTTTATCCAAGCCCCTTTTTCTGTGGTTAAGGACGTAATTTTTTCCTTAATCCCCTTAATGACTTCTTCGCTGTTGAACCCTTTTCCACTTATAGTACGCCAATAATAATTAAGAACTTCGTCTTCATTTATTTTAATGCGTACAATTTTTCTGTAAATTTGAGAAATTTCTATTTCCAAATATCTAATATCTTCTTCTATTTTTTCTGGAGAGCTACTTGAAAGATAAATTTGAAGCATGAAGTACGCTTTAATAATCTCAAGGTTAGAAAGTTTTTTACCCCTATCGTTTTGGAAGGCAAATACTTGCGTTGCTTGCGTTTTATCCTTCACTACATATTCAGTAATATTAGCGTTTTCAATTAATTGATACCATTTTATTAATTTTTCAGTCGTTGCTTTTGAAAACTCCTTTTCAAAAACTTCCTTAGCCGTTCTAATTCTTATTTTAGAGATAGTATCCAGCACATGTGTGTGATTTACTTTGCCTTCAATAATTTCATCAATAAAAAAATTATTATCATCGTGAACCGTTTTGAATTTTTGTGTTTTATCTCTAAAATCTTTTAGGTAATAATCATTTATATCAGTTCTATGTTTTTCTATATTAATTTCAAAATTTGAATTTTCTCCATCAATCAATCTCTTCTCAAATACTCTTTTTAGGACACTGAAAAAAATAATACATGTAGTAAGTCTTTGCTGTCCGTCAATTACACAAAGCGTGTTTTCATCTTTTGTTTCAAAAAGATAATGACCAAGATAATACTGATTTTCAGCATTCTGCAAGTCTTCAATAAATTGGTTAATTTGAACATCTTCCCAAGAGTAGGCCCTTTGGTAAGAAGGAATTTCAAATTTTCTATTTCTGCTGTCAAATAATTTTCTAATTGTACTTTCCATACTTATTTCCTCATTTTTTCTTATTTAGAATGTTATTTATGTGTCACATCATTTTTACAGCTCTAATTGAATTGTTTAGCTGTATTGTTCAGCCGCCGCTTTCAAGCTACTTGCAATTTCCGCCCTCAGCATTATAGGCTCAATCACCCCAATCCCGTCCCCCTGTGACAAAATCCACCAGCGCAATTGCCAGGAATCCATCACAGTTGCCGTGAGTGTGAAGGTGTTATTATCCTGTTGAATTTGTTGATCTAACGACAACGGTGTTTCCTGCAAGATTTGGGCTAGCCCTTCCCAGATTTCTGCTTTTAAACAAAGATTCTCCCCGCCACCGAATTGAAACGCACCACTGGCAATGTACGCATCCAAGTCAAAACTTTCAGGGCGTTTTACAGATTGGCCGTTGTTGGCTGCACTGTGAATGCGATGCAGGGCATAAATACGGGCATCCTGATAGTTAAATGCGGTGGCGACCAGATAAGTGACCGGGCCGCGTTGCACCAGTGCCAGCGGATGTAAAGTTTGCTGGGTGCGTTTATCCGTTTCATATTCAATATCGATTTGCTGATCGTACAGCAAGGCCTGTTGCACCGTATCCAGCACGTCGGGATTGATATCCGGTGGCTGCAACGGCAAGGCGGGCGGTACATGGCGGACTTTGCCCTGCCAATTAGCAACGGCGTTATTTTTTTGCAGCGTTTCCAGCTTGGCTCGTGCCTGAGTGAAATGCGCCTGCAAGCTGTTGAGAATGGCTTGCGGCAACAGCGGTTTTAACAAATCTTCAACCAAACGTAATGACAAAGCCTCCGCAAGGGAAATAATCGGAAGGTCTAATTTATTATTTGCATTCCAGTACCAGCCATAGGGCATGCCATTGTCATTGCAAATGATCTTGAAGGTTTGTTCTAGCTCCTCTAAATCACGTTCGACCGTGCGTTTTGTGATGCCAAAACCGAGATCGTGCAGTTTACCTAACAGGTCTTTAGTTGTAATCCCAGGCGATTTTTTGCTTACTAATATCCTCAAAATTTCCCATTGACGGGCAATGGCGTTAAGGTCGCTGTTTTTTGGCATGATTAGGCTCCGAATAAAATCGTTATGACATTATAGCCATGCAAAACTACAGGTTTGCCCCATTACCCAATTATTATTTGTTAAAGTCTTATATCGTCGCAGTCATCGGTAAACTAACCGCCCATCCGTTTCTTGGATTAAATCATGGCAACCCTAAAGAATCAGATACTGCATTACGCCGCCTTCACCCATCCCGGCAAATGCTACCGGCAAAATCAGGACGCGCTACTGTTGGCGGGCGATATGCGACAAAAAGCCGGCTTTTGGCAAGGGTCAGTTATGTTGGATAAGCGTCTGCGCTTTGCCATTGCAGACGGTGCCGGAGGACTGCCCTGCGCGGCAAAAGCCAGCCGTATATTGTTGCAGGAACTGGCGATGTTGGATCAAGTTCAACCGCAGCTATTGCCACGGCAACGGTTGATTCCTTTGCACAATCGCTTGCTTAAAGCCAGCAAAAGCCAGCGGGCATTACAAAACGGCGGTGCCACGTTGATTACTGCCGAAATTGAAGCCGATGGGCAGATTAGCCTTTGGCATGTTGGGGATTCGCGGGGCTATCACTATAGCCTGAACAGTTTACGTCGGCTGACTGACGACCACACATTGGCTTTTTGCTTGGGCCGCACCGGCAATCATTCCCATGCCCACCAGCAGGCATTAGCAAACACGCAGTTAGGTCAGGCGCTTGATAATCTGTTTATCTACTCGCAAGCTGCCGAAGAGCCGTTCATCGGCTTACGGTATTTGAAGCTATTACCGGACGATGTTTTGCTTAATGATAAATATATGAAATTCTGGACGGAATCAAGAGCCATCCGTTGCTTTGGACACTTCGAGAATTCAGAATTAGATGTCATTCTTAAAGAAATTCAGGAAGTCGCACAAAAGCTAAATGCCTATTATGGTAGTTAGTCGGCTGTAAAGGACAACTATGCAATTTGACAGGGTAAGTAATGATGTAAAAGTTATTCGGAATTTTATGTCTACACCACCAAGGATTCATAAGGCTTCGATTTTAAATAAGTTCCGCATCACTACTTATCATCCGGCGTCCCAAATCGCTTTGGACGCTAAAAGCCGTCTGCGTTGCCAATGCTTTTGATGCCCATCATACTGTTTTTGCCAAGCGTCCTAATCTTGGGGCGCTAGACGTTGAAGGCGTATCCTGCGGATCATCTCCCCCCCTCCTTCGCTGACTTATAAAGTATACGATTTTTGAGTCAGATGGGAGTAGATAACATCCGAAAATAATTACTTTTATGCTTTAGCATCCCTGCATGTTTTATTTCCAAGCATATTTCGTATAATCTTCATCTTTGACACTGTTTAGCTCGGAGACAATCATGCGTCATTTGTATGTTTACTTATTGATTTCTATTTCGTCGCTCTTTATTCAGCCGGCGATCAGCGCCACCCTAAATTTACCCCCGATTGTTGAGCTGCAAACCAATGTCGGCACTATAACGATCAAACTCGATTACGCAAAGGCACCGATCAGTTCAAACAATTTCCTTACTTATGTCAAAAATGGGTTTTATAAGAATACATTGATACATCGGGTAATTAATGGATTTGTTGTGCAAGGCGGTGGCTACAATAAATGGGACGGCAAACCAAAAACCACTTCTGCACCTATTGTTAATGAATCTGACAATGGGTTGGGCAATGTGACCGGCACCATAGCAATGGCGCGTCTCAAAAATCCCAACTCGGACTCGGCCACCTCACAGTTTTTTATTAATCTGAATGACAATACTGGCCTGGATTATGCCAGTGCCAGTAGTCCTGGCTATGCGGTATTTGGGCAAGTGATAGACGGCATGGATGTTGTCAGAAAAATTGAAAATCTGGCTACCTATAGCGAACTGCCTTTTACCGGCTCATCCGGACTGGTTTTTATAGAAAATGCCTACAGTTCCAATGCCTTTGACACAACCGTTTCCAAAACCAGAATTATCCTCAGCGGTTCCGGGAATGTTACCAGTGTGCCCAGCGGCATCTTGTGCGGCATCAGTTGCTATCTATCCCAACCTGCGGCAGGGACATTAAAACTAACGGCGACACCGGCTACCGGCTATTTGTTTACCGGCTGGAGAGGTGATTGCCAAGGCTTTAACCGCGTGATTACCGTTGACACGCTGAAAGGTAATCACAATTGCACGGCTGTCTTTAGTAAATCCACTTCTGCTATACAGTAACTCATTGCCCTGCTGGCTCTTTGCCGCCCAACAAATAGGCAAAAGCAATCACTTCGGCAATGGCCAGATATAATTCGCGGGGTATTTCATCCCCCAGCGAAATTTTCGACAGCACATCGACCAACACGACATCGGTATGCAGCGGGATGTTATGCTCTTTGGCCAGATCGATGATTTGCCCGGCGGTCTTCCCCCGGCCCTTCGCGGTTACACGCGGCGCGTTAGTGCCATCGTAATTCAACGCAACGGCAATGTCGGGGGGATTGATGACATTTTTCATACGCGCTCATCCAGTAATGTGGACGGCAATGATGGTCCTGTAGATTTTGCATGGACTGGCGTGCCATCAAGCGCATTAAGTTGGCCCACTGCCAAGCCTGCCTGGGTGTAACGCGCGGACAGCAGCGCCAGATGTTCCCGCACCAGCGCCGTAGTGGTTTGCTTGTCGCTCCAGAAATAGGTGTCGATCATATCGCCGACCAGGCTGATTCGGCTATGCAATGTGCCTAGCCCTGGCGGGTTAAGTTCCAGTACGACAGACCAATTAGCCTGATCGCCCGCCTGGTTGGCCTTGCCTTCACGGTTAATTTTCAATTTGACGGCATCGGTGTGGTGTCCATCGGTAAATGGAATTTCAATCTGCCAGACGTTTTGCTTGTCATCGTTTTGCGGCAGCGATGCCAATTGATCGAGCACGATCCTCGCAATCGCGCCTTCCGTCTTGTTCAATAATGCCTTATCCACGGCTCCGGCAAGCATGTCGGGCAAGGTTTTGGCTGATGCCGGATCAGCCGCCTGCCCTGCCGCAGCGTGGATTAATCCGGCATTACCCTGATTTTTTTGTAAAGCATCGGCCAACGTCAGCAGATGCCCTTTCAAATCGCCTTGCAACGTCACTGCTAGATTGGCCAATTTTGCTTCCAGAAAAACACCTGAGTTGCTGACGCCCCGTTTAAGTCCTTCGGCAGACATTAAGTCATCTTTGGACAATAAAGCGCCCAGCGCTTCATGAATCGTAGCGCTAACTGCGTCGGATTTACCGGCCGTCAACGCCGCGATTTGCCGTAAAGACACGGCAAAATCAGCCAGACCCTGCTGTTTCGGCAAAAATTGCCGTAAAGCCTGCAAAACAGCAGCCTGTCCAGGCGGCGCGGCACGCGGCGCCACAATGATTTTTAATTCAGGCACAGTGCCCGCCTTAACGACTTCAAGCTTCAAAATTTGTCCCAACTCAAGCACATTAGGGGTTTGTGCATGTAGCAACTGCCCACTGGATAATTTCAGGACAAAACTGTTTTCAGCCAATTTTGCCGTCACCACCGCATCGAGGGAATATCCAGGCTGCAACTGCGACAATAGCCTGGACAAACTTTGACCGGAAGAGGTGGCGGACAGCACTGAGGTTTTCTGTATTTCCATCGAAGGCGACTCAGGGCAGATTAATTGGCACTATATTGTAGCGCCAGGGTAGTGAATGGAACCTGTGAGCAGATAAAAATATTGCAGCCAATCTCGATTTTGTTGGTCCAGTGATAAATAACCATAAACCAAAAAAACCGTACATCAAGTCAATGGAAACATCTTATCCGGATTCAAAATGCCCTTCGGGTCAAACTGGCGTTTAATATTCCGCATCAATTCCAAAGAATTTGCATCCAGCTCGCGGTCAACAAAATCGCGTTTTTCCAAGCCTACGCCATGCTCGCCGGAGAGCGTGCCGTTTAGTGATAAGACCAGCGAAAATATTTCATCCAGACAATGATGCGCTTTACTGCTTTGTTCAGGGTCATCAGGATTCAGCAGTAAATTAACGTGGATATTGCCATTGCCGGCATGACCAAAATTAATGATGGGCAGTTGGTATTTTGTTGACAGTTGATCGAGCCCTGCGATTAATGCCGGTATTTCGGTGATGGGGACAACGACGTCTTCATTGATTTTTTTCGGCGCCACTTTACGCAAAGCGGGTGACAATGCCTTTCTGGTTTGCCACAGCGCTTTCACTTCTTCATCCGTCTGCGCCAGCCTGATGTCCAGCAATCCGTCATTTTTGGCGCTGGCGGCGACTTTTTCTGCGGCGCTGTCCAGACCCTCTTTCTGACCGTCCACTTCAATCATTAGCAGCGCGCCCGCGTGTTTGGGCAGATCACAGTTGGAATATTGCCGGATCATTTCAATGGCATTGCTGTCGATAAATTCCAGCGCACAAGGGACAACGGGCTGTGACATGATAGCCGCAACGGCGCGGGCGGCATCGAAAACAGTTTGATAAACGGCCCTGAGCGTTTTGGTCGCCTCAGCCAATGGCGTCAGTTTTAGCGTCGCTTCGGTAATGATCGCCAATGTACCTTCAGAGCCGATGATTAAACGGGTCAGGTCATAGCCGACGACGCCTTTGCTGGTATGTACGCCGACGCGAATTTCTTTACCTGCGCCGGTGACGGCACGCAGTCCCAGCGTATTTTCCCGTGGTGTGCCGTATTTTACCGCTCTAGGGCCCGCCGAGTTGTAGGCCAGATTGCCACCAATGCTGCAAAAGGCGGCACTGGTAGGATCTGGAGGCCAGAAAAATCCCCGTGCTTTAACGAAATCCTGTACCTGTTGATTGGTGATACCCGGCTCTACCGTGATATAGCGGTTATCGGGAGAATAATCGATGATTTTAGTCATGCGTTCCAGCGAGACGACTAGACCGCCTTTAAGCGGAACTGTCGCGCCTGTCGTGCCTGTGCCACGGCCTCGGGTGGTCAGTGCAATATTGAAACGGTTACAAGCGCTAACGGCGCTGACAACTTGTCCGTGCGTGGTTGGGAAGACCACGGCTTGCGGCAAGACATGGCGGCGGCTGTTGTCGTAGCCATAGACCCAGCAATCTTCGGCGGCAATGAGCAGGTCTTGCGCGGCAAACGAGTCTGCCAGCAAGGCTAAAAATTCAGCAGGTAACGATGGCATGTTAGTCAATGTATTCAAAAACCGTGATAATTTGTTTGACGTCGGGCTGGTGTCTGACCACATTGACAACTACTGTGCCTTCGGCCCGGTGTACACGTCCCATCAAATAGACCACCGCATTTTCTGTGATGACTTTGACCATAGCCGATTCAAAGTTGGGTATCGTGCGGATTTGTGCGAGTGCCGCTTTGATATTAGCCGTCATCTGTGCATCATTGGCGCGGGCATAGGTCTCGCTTGGATAAGCAATAGCCAAATTGTCATGCACCAGTTTGACATGATCGATGACACGGACGATGGCAATGATTTTGTTTTTAATGTCGTCACTGACCGCCTCGCCGGTGACCAGTACCGCACCGTTATAAGCATTGACATTGACATGGGCCTGATTTTGCAGCCCGTCCTCATCTTGCAGTTCTTCGCGGATGTCGGTTTCAATGGTCCTATCGGTTGCTATGTCAACCGGAGTACGGCGGTCATGTAAGGCTTGTGCGGCTATTTCTGGGCCGTTAGCGGGAATATTGGCGCAACCGCTGCTAACCAGCAGTAATGATAAGAAAATTTTTTTCATGGCTTACCTTTATTGTCAACCAAACAGTTGATGGTCGATTAAGTCGCACAGGCAGTGGGTAATCAGTACATGGACTTCCTGGATGCGAGGGCTGGAGTTTGATGGTACGCGAATTTCGATGTCAGTTTCATTGAGCAACGGTGAAACCATGCCGCCATTACCGCCGGTCAGTGCAATCACCGAGATGTCTTTGTCATGCGCGGCATTAATGGCTTTGGCGATATTAGCGCAATGATTGCCGTCGGTATAAACCATTAATATATCGCCGCCTTGTCCTAATGCCCTAAGTTGCTTGGCGAAAACATCATCAAAATGGTAGTCGTTGGCAATGGCAGTCAGCGTGACGGCATCGGTGTTAAGGGCAATCACTGGCAATGATGGACGGTCGCGTTCATATTGATTGAGCAGGGCAGAAGCCAGTAATTGCACGGCAGTTGCCGAACGCCCATTGCCGCAGGCCAATATTTTCTTATCATTTAAAAGGGCGGAAACCAGGAACTGGGAGGCATATTCAATTAATTCGCATAGCCCAGCCATGGCTTCCTGTTGCGTTTGGATGCTGTCAGAGAAATGGTTGATGATTCTATCTTGTAAGCTCATGACGTTATTTATAGTTAAAAGGCCATTTAAAAAGCATTTTTTATCCAGTTGATATGACTGTCGCCGGAGATGGCAACGACATCAAAGCGTATAGGGCAATCTGTTTTATTTATCGACAAGTAATGGTGCGTTGCCGCTATTATACGTGATTGTTTAGCGGACGTGATGCTCTCAGCCGCGCTACCGTAGCGGTCAGATTTGCGAAACCGGACTTCAACGATAACCAACGACAAACCGTCAATCATGATTAAATCGAGTTCACCCTGTTTGCAGCTAAAATTTCGCGCGACAGGTTTTAGCCCGGCATTGATAAGAAAGTCATGCGCCTGTTCTTCGGCATTTTCGCCAATGACCAAGTGATCGGCTTTAGTTTTAGGTTTAGGTTTAGTGAATAACATGGTGCCGGCTACCTTAAAGCCCGTGTCTCTGTGAGATACTATTAGAATAATCTACCGCTTTGCTCAAGCAGACGCGTTTACAAAACCAATGGAAGGAGCATTTTGGATGTTAAATGAATATGGCAAATTATACGTTGTTGCCACACCGATAGGTAATTTGGCCGACATCAGTTTCAGGGCAATTGAGACCTTAAAGCAAGTGGACTTGATTGCTGCGGAGGATACGCGGCATGTCAAAATGCTGTTGCAGCATTATGGCATTACCAACAAGCTAGTGTCCTTACATCAGCATAATGAAGACCGCGCTTCGGCAGGATTGCTGGAAAAACTACAGGCCGGGCAATCGATTGCCCTGGTTTCTGATGCCGGTACGCCGCTCTTGAGCGACCCCGGTATGCCTTTGGTGAAATTGGTTAAAGAGGCAGGGCTGGATGTCGTGCCCATACCCGGCGCTTGCGCATTGATTGCGGCCTTGTCGGCGGCAGGACTGCCGGTTACGCAGTTTGCATTTGAAGGTTTTTCACCCAGAACGTCATCGGCACGCAAAGCTTTTTTTGCCGAAAAAGCGCTAAGCCCAGTGACCTGGCTGTTTTATGAATCCAGTCATCGTATTTTAGCCTCCTTGCAAGATATGGCTGAAATATTGCCATTAGATCATGAAATTGTTATTGCTAGGGAAATCACCAAACTGCATGAAACCATCGTAAAAACCAGTTTAGGCCGTATGCTTGAATTGGTCTCTCAAGATGAAAACATGAGGAAGGGCGAATTTGTTGTAATTGTCAGCGCGGCGGTTGTCGATAAAGCTGGGCAGATGATTACGCCTGAACAGGAAAAAATACTCGGTATCTTGTTAAAGGAATGTTCGATTAAAACGGCGGTTGCTATAGCGGCCAAAATAACCGGCGCCAGAAAAAAGCTGTTGTATCAGGTGGCATTGGCTGCTTCCCATTAAATTCATAAGTATCTACACAAGTTTACGCCCGTTCCCAATCTCCAGCTCTCATCGTTATACACAAGTCCGGCCAATGTAGAGACGTTGCACCGCAACGTCTTTGTCGGTATGCCGTGCGTAATCCGTAGACGTAGCCGTGCAGACGTAGCGGTGCTACGTCTCTACAGTTTCGCTTGTTCCCAAGCTGGGGCTTGGGAACAAGCCGAAAGAATCGTGTTGTGGCGTTTTTCGCGCCTTTCGTACTTTTCGTGGACGATTCTTTTGGTAGCCCAAAAATTAATGGCCCATTTAAGATTTTGTTAAGATTTGGCAGTGCAAAATTAACGAAAATTCTTGGATTCAAATATGAATGAGCTTTCGTTAATTGCATTGCCCAGTGATGAAGATTGTACGGCGCCATCAAAACGCCGGTTCCTGAAACAAATGGCGTGTGGTTCTTTGCTGGCAATCAGTGGTTCCAGCATGGCGTCAGCTGCCGTCCGGCATATATACCAGAGCAATACACACCATAAAAAAGAGGCCTTGCACAATAGCCGTGCAAGCCATCCGCATAAAGCCGCCCCTGCACATGGCAGCCATACCAGCCATCCACACAAGACCGCCACGGCACACAACAGCCATTCCAGCCATCCGCACAAGACCACCACGGCACGCAACAGCCATTCCAGCCATCCGCACAAGACCGTCACGGCACACAACAGCCACGCCAGCGATTTGCATGGGACAACTGACATAAACAAGCACCTCGCCGGTTTTACCCACAAAGCCATTGCTTTGCACAATATCAATACCGGCGATAAGCTGAATCTCACATATTTTGAGCAGGGCCGCTATGTTAAAGGCGCATTGCAGGAAATCAATTACCTATTCCGTGACTATCACATCGGCGCTGTTCACCCCGTCGACCCGTTGTTGATAGACCAACTGTATGATTTAAAACAACATCTTGATGTCAACAAACCTTTCCATCTCATCTCGGGCTATCGCTCGCCATTCACCAATGCAAACATGCACAACCAGCGTTCTGGTGTTGCCAAGCACAGTTTGCACATGGAAGGCCGCGCAATAGATATCCGCATTGAAGGTCTTGATACCAAAACGATTAGAAATGCTGCGCTTGCGATGCGGCGGGGTGGTGTCGGCTATTATCCATCTGCCAATTTTGTCCATCTGGATACCGGCGAAGTTAGGGCCTGGTAACCCGCAAAACATAGCCCCTGCCACAGTTCGCAGATTTTAATCTGTGAATCTGTGGCAGTTTATTTTTTATCTGACAACTTCCACTGTTTTTATCCCTTCCACAGGCCCAGACGATTCTGGGGTGCTGACAAACAGCACCTGATCCGATAAATCTTCCGGTTTTTTAAGTGCTTCCTGCAAAACCGTATCATGGCCATAAATATCAGGATAAAAAATCAAATTATTTTGCTGGTCAAAAAACGCGGTGATATAAAAAAACAAGACGGGTATCGGTTTTTTTAAGATGACCCGTTGCATTTTTGGCGAATACATTGCCTGCCGTATGGCGGCTTTATCCCATCCTTTCTGATTTTTAAGTGCAAACTCAGCCAAACTTTCAGGATTTGAAACACGCACACAGCCGTGGCTAAAATCCCGCCGTGACCGGCTGAACAACGCATTAGCCGGGGTATCATGCAGATAAACATCGTTCTTGTTAGGGAAGAGAAATTTCACCTTGCCCAAAGCGTTTTTCTTGCCTGGACGTTGCCTGACCCTTAACGATCCCTGTTTAAGCTGGGCAATCGATGCTTCAGAGAACGCGCTGATGCCCGCGCCGGAAACCAGTTCCATATTTTCTTTATTCAGAAAGCCAGGATTTCGGCTTAATTTAGGAATTAATTCTTCTTTTACAATGTTGTAAGGCACATTCCAGTACGGTGAGAAATCAATAAAACTCATGGTTGCCATTAGGACGGGCGTTTGATTTTTCATCGCCTTGCCGACCACAACCCGCATATCGGTCACGCTTGAATTGGGATCATTGATATTTTCAAATGCCCAAAGCTGGAAAGCAGGGATATTGACAATAATCGATGGATCAGAACTCAATTCAGGCAACCAACGCAGTCGTTCCATCGCCAATTCAATTTGCAAGGCCCTTTGTTGTAACGGGATATTGAGTTCTATCGCGGTTGTTTTGCCTATCACACCATCAGCGGCTAAACCGTGCCGATGCTGGAATTTTTTGATTCCGGCAACCATTTTGTCGCTGTATCGTGTTGATTTATCAGCAACGTTAATTTCTTCAGGCAAATCGCCCAGGGTTGTTAACATCTGACGCAGCTCGTCTAGCTGTGGCAATGTGTCTCCAGGGCGTATCGCTTTATTAAAGGCCAATTGAAAAGGCATGGCTTTTCCGGCAAGTCCGCGGTAATCCGCTAAAGCTGATTTTAATTTTTGGTATTGCCGTAGCTTGGGTTCCACCAGGCCAGGCAAAGATTGGAGTGCCTGTTGATCGAGATGTCCTTTAATCAGTAACGGTAAATCAATCAGCTTTTTTTCCCTAAGTTTGAGATCAAAGTTAATCCCCTGCGGATTCACGCGGCCATAATGCAAATCATGTAAAAACCGCAATAACGACAAGCTGATGGCTGTGTCAAAATCAGCTAAATCCTTATAGGCAACCGGACTAAAATTTATTGCCGCCTGCCGTTTGCGCCGCAGGCCTTCAACATCATAGTTTTCATTATTCAAGCCGTTGGCTGGCGCGCTTTCCAACAACTCAATCGCATCGGCAATATTTTTTTCAGCATGCCCGTTACCTAACCATAACAATTGGTAATCAGCCTTCTTATACAGTGCATCAAGATCATCGGAACGATTGGCAAAATTTGACGGCATCAGAAAGGGATGCTGTTTTGCAGCAATAATGGCGCTGATTTCCTTGGCAACAGGCGAGGTTTCATCGCTTGTTTGTTCCGCCCACAGCATCTGGGAAGGCAATGTCAGGCAAGAAAACAGTAACAAACGCGGCGCATGACGACCTGCCCATTTTGTAACATTACCCATTTTCAAAAAAAATAATGCTGTCGTGTTAAACAGCGACATCCCGTTGTTATCAAGTGTTTTCAATATATCCAGCTGCATCGCATACGCCTATATTAATAATCAGTTTTGCCTTGCTGCTGCTTCAACAAGACTGTTTACAGCGGTTGGCCGATAAGCATTACAGCTAGCTCACTGATGCTACAAAAAAGCGTTATTTTACACTAACTCAACGAGGAACGCCGATGGCAATAAAAACATTAAGGCCCTACGAAAGCCGTATTTACTAAAGCAGCGCATGATGCCAGGACTTGTTTTATAGGCGCGATGCCGCGTTTTATCGGCAGAGTTATGGGTTATTTTTGCCGGGCAACAATGCCGGGTGGCATCATTGGCCTCTTGGGGCGGGGTTGATGAAAGCGCAGTATGGACATGGATTAATGCAATGAGACTGTGAAAGTATTAGTGAATATACATTATTCACCACGAAGATCACGAACGACTGCATGGATGCAGGAGGTAGGGCAACGCAGGAGCAGTTGCCGAGGACACGAAGAAAATAATCACACGATCAATATATTAAAACTTCGTGTTCTTCGTGTCCTTCGTGGTTATTAGCTTTATATTGAATACTTTCACAGCCTCCAATGCGTGGGGGCGATAGGTCAGATGTGGCAGCCATGCACCGCGATGGCTGCCGTCTTAAAAATAGCTATCCGCCCATTACGACGAAAAATTACCCTTCAATTACTGCCGCTTTGCGCTCTTCACCTTTGCCTATAGT
>JAUYEP010000177.1 GCA_030689765.1 Methylovulum sp. | reverse complement strand
GCTTTATATTGAATACTTTCACAGCCTCCTTAGCAAAGGGACAGAAAGAATGAAAAACTGTGTGATATGCCACACTTGCTAAGATATATCACACAGTTTTTATTGGCTTGCCCAGAATTTTTTAGCTATGTAAAAAAAATGGCGAGGACGCGCCTATAGATGAGATATTCTGCAAATCTGGCATAAAGCGGCCTGAGTTAAAAAACAGAAAATTTTGTGGCCGAGGATAAGAAACTATGATTACACCACTGAAAATTTTTATCTCCTGTTCCCACGCACAACGGAAATATTTTCCCATTTTCAAAGCTGATTCCAGCCAATATGTGAAATTTCCAGGCTTGGATATTGACGTATTTGACGGCTATGTTTCAATCCACAGCCGACCCCATCTATCGGATGACAAAGCCACCGAAAATTATCCCCGCCAATCAAAGCCAAAGCATCAGGGGCCAAATCTCAAAACGGCTCTTTGAACGGCCTTAAATCCAGCTCATGGGTCCAGGCGCTTGGATGTTGCTGATGGATGGCCCAATAGGTTTGCGCGATGGCATCCAATTGCAATAAACCCTCTTCACCTTTGGCTTCAACGTAAGCGGGGAATTGGCTTCTGGCACGGTCGCCATCAATCACGCCGTCAATAATGGTGTGGACGACATGAATGCCTTGCGGTGAAAATTCCCTAGCCAGGCCTTGCGCCAAAGCCCTTAAGCCCGCTTTGGCGGCGGCAAAAGCGGTGAATGGTGGTTTTGCCCGCAAGGATGCGGTGGCGCCAGTGAAAAACAGTGTCCCAAACTGTTGCGGCTGCATCTGTTTGATCGCTTCTTTGCCGAACAAAAACGCGCCTAGACAGTTTTGTTGCCAAAGTTTGGTAAAGGTTCCGGTATCTGTTTCCAGCAACGGTGACGGGATATTGCTGTCCACATTGTAGGCAGCAATATCGACACCAAAACCCTGCGATTGCACCACATCGAACAAATGGGCAACATCCTCCCCAACCGTTGCATCGGCGACCACCGGTGTGGCTGCACCCCCTGTTTGCCTGATTTTTTCGGCAACCGTTTGCAATTTATCTTCACTGCGCCCGGCAATAAAGACATGCAAGCCTTTGCCAGCGAAAAATGTCGCCAGCGTTGCGCCTAAGCCTTGTTCTGGGCCGACACCAATGATAACAGCTGAGTGTCCCGTCATTATGTGTCACTTCCCCGCTGCGGTCGCTTCCGGCACTTCAATCAGCCGTCCCGTTTTGACTTCGTAAATATAACCATAAACCGGAATGTCCGAAGGCACCAGCGGATGGGATTTGATACGCACGACATCTTCCAGGACGCTTTGCGCCTGATCTTTAATGGTCAGCCAGTCGATATATTTGCCTTCTGCAGAACCGCCGCCTTCGCAGCAATCATGCCAGCCGGTTTCATCAACCGATGCTGTTTTCAGGCTGCTGCACAGCAAATCGCGCATGATCTCATCGGTGAACGTTTCCATACCGCAATCGGTGTGATGGACGACAAACCATTCGCGTGTGCCCAGCAGCTTGTAGGAGATGACTAGCGAGCGGATAGCATCATCGCTGGCCCGTCCGCCCGCATTGCGGATGACATGGGCGTCGCCTTCGGAAAGCCCTGCATATTTGGCGGGATCGAGACGGGCGTCCATGCAGGTCAGGATCGCAAAACGGCGGCCTGGGGGCATAGGCAAATTGCCTTTGTCGAAACTGGCCGCATAGTCGCGGTTCGCGCTTAACACTTCATTCAATACATTGGTCATTATGTTTTCCTCATGGTGATTTATCCGCGTTTTAGATAACGCTTGTCATTAGTTTTTTCTGCCGAATATCAGCGGGAAATTATTGGCCGGCATGTCGATCTGTTCTTTTAATGCCATACCATGATCGGCTGCCGCTTTTTTCAGATCCGCCACGTCTTTCAAGCCCCATTCAGAAACGCCGGCAGAGCTCAGTGTTTCATGAAATTCTTTATTGGACTCCGTAGTAAAAGCGCCTTCGACCCGGAACGGGCCATAAATCAGCAAAATACCGTCGTCATCAAGCAAATGTGCAGCACAACGCATCATGCCGTCGGCGATTGAAATAGGGGCGACTTGAAAAATATTGATGCAAAAAATGGCCGAAAATGAATGGGGCGTGCCGGAATTGAACCAGGTTTCTGGATCGGTCAAATCCAGATGGGCAGGATCGGCAATATTGTCATTCTTGTGGTCTACCGTCAGTTTTTTGATGTTATCAAAAACGTCGATGTCTTTATCAGTTGGATGAAAATGTAAATGTCCGAAATGCGGCGCAAAAAAATTGATGTGCATGCCGCTACCGCTGGCAAATTCCAGAACCCTGGCAGGATTTTTCGGCAGTTTCTCTTTCAGGACACCTAATAGCGGTTCCTTATTGCGGTTTCCTGCCCAGGCCACGTATTCGCTTAATGGATGCGGGTTTAGTGGGGGTTTGTTGTCACCCATGGTTGGCTCCTCATTGTTTTGTTATTGTAGGAACTTTAATGGAAGCAAGCGCCGTGCCAGCAATCTTCAGGTATTTTTTCCCATAAAATCAAGCATCTGATTTTTAACGTTGCCTATTTGAAGAAGCCGTGCTTCAATTTGTGAAACAACTTTTCACAAAACGCCCATGAACCGTCCACCGCTTGCCGACATAACACCGATTTTTTTCCTGCAAACCTTCATTCTGGAACTGATGCATGCCAGCGAACAGCAGGGACAAAAGCATTGCGAGCAACTCATTGAGCATATCGCCAAAACTGCCGGGTGTTTTTTTGAGCAAACTTACCGGGAAGACACCGACAACAACGGGCCGCTAGCCATTGAAAGCTATACCGAACTCATCCTCGGCCTGAAAAATAATATCGGCGGCAAATTTTCGCTGGCTTCCAGCACTCCTGATTGCATTACCGTCATCAATTCCTGTTGTCCTTTTGGCGAACAAGTGACTAACTTCCCCGAGTTATGCCGGATGACGTCCAGCGTCTTTGGCGGTATCGCCGCCAGAAACTTCGGTTATGCCAAAGTCGAAATCAAAAAAAGCATTGCCCGTCGTGACGGTGGCTGTGAAGTGTGCATCTACACCAACCGGCAAGCGGCAACAGGCGGTTCAGGCATGGAATACACCGATACCACGCCCGTTAAGGAAATACAGGATATGGATGACCTGCACTCGCGTATTGAAGAAAGTATGCAACAGCTCTGGCATAAGCAAAGCAACCCTTCATCCAGAAAATACCAGCCGCCTGCCATTATTGCCAAATCACCGACCATGCAAAAAATCCTGCAATCCATAGAAGTCGTTGCGCCCACCTTGGCAACCGTACTCATCCAAGGCCAGACCGGTGTCGGCAAGGAATTGATTGCCAAAGCCATCCATGCCATGAGCGACCGCTGCCAAAAGCCGTTTATGGCGATCAATTGCGGGGCAATTCCTGAAAGCCTGATTGAAAGCGCGTTGTTCGGTCATGAGAAAGGCGCGTTCACTGGCGCAATAGAAGTGCATCAGGGCTATTTTGAGCGGGCGGAAGGCGGGACGCTGTTCCTTGACGAAGTCGATACCTTGTCACCGGCGGCGCAAACCCGTCTGCTGCGGGTGCTACAGGAAGGCGAACTGGAGCGGGTGGGCGGAAAACAAACACTGCCGGTTGACCTGAGGATCATCTCTGCGACCAACCAGGATCTGGAAGGGCTGGTTAACCAGGGGCAATTCCGCAAAGACCTGTATTTCCGCCTCAACGTCATCCGTTTAAGCATACCGCCCCTACGCGAAAGGCCGGAAGATTTGCCTTTTCTGGTCCAGCACATCGTGCAGCGTTTGAACAAAAAATACAACAAACAAGTGGAATCCGTCAGCCGCGAGGTGATGCAGAAAATCCGTAGCTACGCATGGCCGGGTAATGTGCGTGAATTGGAAAACATCCTCGAACGCAGCATTTTATTTACCCAAGGACAGGAGATGACAGCGCTGGATTTGGAACCCCCTGCCCTGCTTCCCCGCCTTGAAACCTGGAAAGAAGCCAAAGAACAGGCCATCAACAACGTTGAACAGGCTTTTCTTGAAAACGCATTAAAACAGCATCATGGCGATATAAAAAAAATCGCCGCAGACATGGGCGTCAGCACCCGCGCCGTTTATGGCAAACTGCAAAAGTACGGCATTAAATCAGGCGATTACCGCGATGCTTGAGATGTGCTTTTAGGGTCGCTATGGAACGCGCTTAAAATAACTTTTGCAAATCTTATGCAGATACCTGGCCTTTCAAATTTAGGCCGCACTCTCTTACAGCGGTTTCATTCGTCGTTAATAACTTAAGTCGGGTACGGACAAGGCTTAACCGTTCGTCCTGAGCCCTTCGGCTACGCTCAGGAGAGCCTTGTCGAAGGATGCGCGGTTAAGCCGTTCATGGTTCGACAAGGCCTTTAGTCCTGAGCGCAGCCGAAGGATCACCACGAACGGCTTAACCTGTCCCAACTTGAGTGGCTAGCCTTAATGAAGAATGAAACCACTGTAATCCAACAATGATTACAAGACAAAGCGAAAACAAGCTTGCACAGCAAACCCGTAATCGCTTTGTATCGCCAGTCTATTTTAACTGGAGCGTAAGCCCGCCAGTTGCTGCAGGGTCGGCAACTGGCACGATTTCAGTGTGCGTGAGGCCGCCGCTTTTATGGGTAAACGGCACGACTGGATTGCTGTTGTTGAAAGGGACGCTTGCGGTAAATCCGCGTGGGTCTGCCGTGGTTGCGAAAATACCGGTTTTACCCCAGGCCTGGGTGGTATTGACCGCGTTGGCGACTGTCGGGCTGCCCAGGTCATCGGCGAAGGTTTTCAGGAGTTTTGTTTTAAGTGTCCATTGTGGATCTGCGCTTTTGTTGGTACGGAAAATTACCGATCCTTCCGCCCAATGGGGATAGACGCCTGCCGCCACGTTTTCCAGGGTCGGTGCATAACCGTCAATTTTGATATAACGCCAAGGGTCGCCACCCGCACCGGCGCTAGTGACGCTACTGTTACGGTCAGCGCTATTGATGGCGACACCCCAGCGTTTGGCGTAGCCCGAGCCATCTACGACATTATTGTAGCCCGTCGCATTGGTGCCATTCTGCCAGTCTTTCAGCAGGTTTCCCGTATCGGCAGCACCGCCTGGCGCTTTAACGATGGGTAATGAGGCATCTTCATCCAGCGCATTATC
>JAUYEP010000200.1 GCA_030689765.1 Methylovulum sp. | reverse complement strand
TGCAACCATTTGATTTTTATGAAATTGCCACTTTTCGTCAAATATGCTAACTATTTGTTTTACAAGAACTAATCAAAGATGTGTAGATACTCATGCCTTCAGGTGGAGGTGTGGGATTGACAACGAGGCATCAGCATCGTTATCCTTTTTGGTAACCTCCCCGTTTCACATGGCTGCTGGCTGCGGTAGCAGCCTTGCTGTCATGGTGATGCCCCTTGCGGGTACACGGGGAGGAACAATCCGCCGACCGCTATCCGTCGGCGGATGCCACTCGGCGGATGAGGTCGGGTGTGGATTGAAATAAACAAACATAGCCGACAAAGCACCTCTGCTTAGGTATAATAGCCCCCTTTTTTTGTCCTGGATTTACGTTCCAGCTTACAACCAAAGGAATAATATGCACCAAATAGTTGTTTGTGCGATGTACAAATTTGTCACACTTGAAAATTTTCATGCATTGCGTCAACCGCTGCATGATGTCATGGAAGACAATCAGGTACGCGGTACGTTGCTGCTGGCAAGTGAAGGGATTAACGGCACCGTTGCAGGTTCGCGTCAATCTGTAGATGCCTTGCTGGACTGGTTGCGCCGCGACCCGCGTCTGAGTGATATTGGCTGTAAAGAATCCTATACCGATAGGTTGCCTTTCAATCGCGCCAAGGTGAAGCTCAAAAAAGAGATAGTCACTATGGGCCTCGAAGGCATAGACCCCAAGCGTGTCGTGGGCACTTACGTCAACCCCAAAGACTGGAATCAACTGATTTCTGATCCTGATGTCATATTGGTTGATACGCGCAATGACTACGAATATAAAGTTGGCACATTTAAAAACGCGCTTAACCCCAACACGGTAAGTTTCCGCGAATTTCCCCGTTATGTGCAGGACAATCTCAGCCCTGAAAAGCACAAGAAAGTCGCGATGTTTTGTACTGGCGGCATACGCTGCGAAAAATCCACCGCATTCTTAAAAGAACAAGGCTTTACTGAGGTTTATCATCTTAAAGGCGGCATCTTAAAATATCTGGAAGAAGTGCCTCAGCAAGAAACCTTGTGGGAAGGCGAGTGCTTTGTTTTTGACGAACGGGTAACGGTCAATCACCAACTAGAAAAAGGCAATTATGACCAATGTAATGCCTGCCGATTGCCTATCACTGAAGCCGATAAAGCCAGCGCTAAATACCAGCAAGGCATTAGCTGCCCGCATTGTTACGATAAAGTCAGCGCCGAACAGAAAGCCCGTTTCACAGAACGCGAAAAACAAATGCAATTGGCAAGGCAACGTGGTGAAGCGCACATAGGCGCTGATGCGGCAAGGGCGCTGATTGCAAAACGCGAAGTAAAAACACGCAAGCAGCAAGCGCAGCAACAAGAGCAGCAATGAACAAGTGTGTTTGGGCATTAGCCAGTCCGTTAGAAGGACATTACCATGATCATGAATGGGGCGTTCCTGTGCATGATGACCGCTTGCTGTTTGAGTTTCTTATCCTTGAAGGCGCACAGGCAGGCTTAAGCTGGGCGACCATCTTAAAAAAACGCGAAGGCTACAGAAAGGCATTTGATAATTTTGATGTTGCCACCGTTGCCGCTTACAGCGACACCAAAATCAATGCCCTGTTAGACAATCCTGACATCATCAGAAATCGGCTAAAAATACATTCGGCGGTCAGCAATGCCCAGGCATTTATAAAAATCCAACAAGAGTTTGGTAATTTTGACAGCTACATTTGGCGGTTTGTTGATTTCAGGCCCTTGCATAATCACTGGCAGCATAAACAAGATGTACCCGCGACTACACCCGTATCAGATGCCATGAGTAAAGATCTGAAAAAACGCGGCTTTAAATTTGTCGGCAGCACGATATGTTATGCCCACATGCAGGCAACTGGGATGGTGAATGACCACACCACCGATTGTTTTAGACATCATCAATTATCTGAGGAGTAACTATGCGTTTTCTACATACTATGGTCCGTGTCCGTGACTTGGACGAATCGCTGGATTTTTACTGCAACAAGCTGGGGTTAATCGAAAGCCACCGCATGAGTTCCGACAGCGGTCGCTTTACTCTGGTCCACTTGTATGCGCCGTTAGATGATGCACAGGCAAAAGTGATGCAAGCGCCGTTACTGGAATTGACTTATAACTGGGATACTGAAAATTATACCGGTGGACGCAATTTTGGTCATTTGGCGTTTGAAGCCGATGATATTTACGATACCTGCCGTAAATTGATGGATGCAGGCATTGTGATTAATCGCCCGCCCCGTGATGGGCGCATGGCCTTTGTGCGCTCGCCGGATGCCATTTCCATAGAGTTTCTGCAAAAAGGCGAGCCGTTGCCGCCTGAAGAGCCGTGGCTTTCAATGCAAAATATCGGAAGCTGGTGAGGGTTCCCTCGGTAGGCCGGAATAAGGCTTTTTCGAGCGTTAGCGAGAATAAGCGTTTCCGGCAACCTTGCGCACTGTTTTGCCGGAAACGCCGGTTTGCGCTAGCGCTACAACCGGCTTATTCCGGCCTACAACCCCACTTCACACAGAATGACTCATGAATAGATTACAAAAAAACATCATCTGGATAGTCATCGCGATAGTTGGGGCATCTGCTGTCGGCGGCATTGCCTTAAGCCGTGGTGAACATATCAATGCGCTGTGGTTTATCACCGCTGCGCTGTGTATTTATGCGATAGCCTTCCGCTTTTATGCGGCATGGATTGCCACGACCGTTCTCGTTGTTGATGAAACCCGCGCGACACCGGCTGAACGGCTCAATAATGGCCATGACTTTGTCCCTACCAATCGCTGGATAGTGTTCGGGCATCATTTTGCCGCCATAGCGGGGCCTGGGCCTCTGGTTGGGCCGACTTTGGCTGCGCAGTTTGGTTATTTGCCGGGCACTTTGTGGATTTTGTTTGGTGCGGTATTAGGTGGCTGTGTGCAGGATATGGTGACGCTGTTTTTGTCCACGCGGCGCGATGCGAAAAGCCTCGGGCAAATGGCGCGTGATGAACTGGGCGCTTTGGGCGGCACGGCAGCGTTAATCGCCACTTTTTCGATCATGATTATTCTGATAGCCGTATTGGGTTTAGTCGTCGTGAATGCGATGAAGCATAGCCCGTGGGCGACATTCACAGTGTCTGCAACGATCCCGATTGCGGTAATCGTCGGATTTTATATGCGGCACTACGCTCCAGGCCAAGTGCTTGAAGCCTCTGCTCTTGGGGTGTTTCTATTGTTGTTGGCTGTTGTTGCGGGTGGTTGGGTTGATCATCATGAAAGCTTGCGCGTCTGGTTTGACCACGAAGGGCTGACGCTGGCGTGGTGGGTTATGGCTTACGGTTTCGCTGCTGCCATTTTGCCGGTCTGGATGCTGTTGGCTCCACGCGATTATTTATCGACTTACATGAAGTTGGGTACGATAACCTTGCTTGCCGTGGCGATAATCTTGTTACAACCCGAAGTGAAAATGCCTGCCGTCACGCAATTTATAGACGGCACCGGGCCCATTTTTGGCGGCAAACTCTTTCCGTTTGTGTTCATCACGATTGCCTGCGGCGCGATTTCCGGTTTTCACTCACTGGTCGCTTCCGGCACGACACCGAAATTATTGGCGAATGAGCGCGATATACGCATGATAGGTTATGGCGGCATGTTGCTGGAGTCTTTTGTCGCCGTTATGGCGATGATAGCGGCAACGGTACTCGATCCAGGCGTATTTTTTGCGATCAACAGCTCCGTCGGCGTGGTCGGCAAGGAAGCTGCCGAAGCGGCTGCAAAAATATCATCCTGGGGCTATCCGGTGACGGCCTTGCAAATGCAGGTTTTAGCGCAGCAAATGGGTGAAGCCACGCTGTTTGCGCGTACCGGCGGTGCGCCGTCGCTCGCTGTCGGTATGGCGAGTATTTTTGGCAGTGCGTTTGGCGAAAGCATGTTGGCGATGTGGTATCACTTTGCAATCATGTTTGAAGCCATTTTTATTTTGACGACCCTGGATGCAGGCACGAGGGTAGGGCGGTTCATGCTGCAGGATATGCTCGGCAATATCTGGCCGAAAATGGCGGAAACTTCGTGGACGCCTTCGGTTATATTCAGCAGTGCGCTGGTCGTATCGGGTTGGGGATATTTCCTGTATATCGGCGTGATAGATCCCAACGGAGGCGTCAATATCCTGTGGCC
>JAUYEP010000184.1 GCA_030689765.1 Methylovulum sp. | reverse complement strand
GATCCATTGGTTATAACCCAGCCGCATTAATCACAAAGCACTTTCTTCCTTGTCATCCTCCGTCGCCATTTCCGAAATCTCCTTTAACCTGGAAATGGCGTTAAAGTTAATGCTCATTTCAGGATAATTCCCCTCGCCATCCGCTTCACCTGCAATATGTCCCGTCAGCAATTCCAGCGCCTCATCCACCTTCGACACGGCATAAACCGAAAAAAGGCCTTGTGCAACGGCATCAACCACTTCCTGTTTTAACATCAGGTTGCGTTTGTTGGCGGCAGGAATAATCACGGCATGTTGACCATTGAGTCCGCGTGCCTTGCACAGCCGGAAAAAGCCTTCTATTTTTTCATTGACGCCGCCTATCGCCTGCACTTCGCCGTATTGATTGATGGAGCCGGTTATTGCAAAAGATTGCTTGATGGGGATGCGCGTCAGTGCAGAAATAAGACAGCATAACTCACCCAACGCGGCGCTATCGCCGTCGATATAACTATACGATTGTTCTATCGCAATACTGGCTGAGATTGCCAAAGGAAATTGCTGCGCGTAAAAGTGCCCTAAATAACCGGTTAAGATCATCACACCTTTTGAGTGTATCGCCTGCCCTAATTCAGCTTCCCGTTCAATATCGACTATGCCCCGTGAACCCGGATAAACCGTCGTGGTGATGCGGGCAGGCGCACCAAAACAACTGCCGCCTATTTCCAATACCGTCAAGCCGTTGATTTTGCCCACCGCCTCGCCTTGTGTATCTATCAGAATCGTACCGTCGAGCATTTCTTCGAGAATGTCCTCTGACATTCTGCCGTTGCGGTATTCCCGTGCGGCTAATGCCTGTTCAATATGCGCCCGGTCAATAAGCTCCACTTGCGCTTGCCTGCAAAACAGATTGGCCTCGCCGATTATTTCCAGGGTATCGTTGATGCGGGCTGAAAATTGGTGCTGCTTTTCCGAGAGCCTGCAATTGTGTTCAAGCAAGCCTTCAATGGCCGCCCGCGTTAAGGGTTTAGCGCCTGAATCGGCGGCCTGTTTAATCATCAGCAGGGCAAATTGCTGTATCGAATCACGATTGAGCGGGATGTAATGGTCAAAATCAGCAAGCACCTTGAACATCTCGTTAAATTCATCATCATGCTCTTCCAAGATGTAATACATGTCCCTTGACCCGACCAGTATCACTTTAACATTCAGCGGGATCACTTCCGGCTTCAGCGTAATCGTATTGACCCCCAGCTCTGAATAAGGCGACTCAATTTCAATGCAGCCAGATTTTAATGCCCGCTTCAGGCCTTCCCAGACAAAAGGATAGTCCAGCACTTTATCGGCATCGAGAATTAAATAACCGCCGTTGGCCTTATGTAGGGAACCTGCACAAATCCGCCGGTAACTCGTGACCAAGGTGCCCTGATCGTTGGCGTATTCAATGCGTCCAAACAGGTTTTGATAAATGGGATGTGGCTCATAAACGACCGGTGCGCCGCTTTCAAGCTTATGGTCAATCAGGATATTAGGCGCATATTGTTCGGTCAACATGAGCTTTTTGGCGCTGTTGCCCTGCGCTTCCACAGCACGGCTGGGCATCAGGTTATCGGCAATCGTAATTTCCAAATGTTTCTTAATATCCGATAAATAAGCGATGACGTCATCAACAGCTTGATATTTCCCTCGCAGTTCAGCCAGTAGCGGCTCTATCGCAAGACTGACCGTATCATTATCAAGTTGCCTGATTTTTTCCACCATGGCCCGACGCCATTGCGGCACAGCCAGCAACGTATCGCCCAGATAATCTTCCAGCTCCCCAACCCGCTTATGAAAATTATCCCGCTCTGTTTGCGGCAACTGGCTAAACAATTCATCGTTAAGCGGTTTATTGCCTTTAAGTGGCGTAAACGTAATCGATTCACTCTCCCGGAACAACGCGACATTAAAGTCTTGCGCCTTTTTTTCAACGAGATCAATCGCCGCGTTATAGGCTTGGTTAAACTGACGTTCAATCGCGGTCTTTTTTTGTTGATACGCAGGGCTTTCAAATACAGTCGGGAAAGTAGCCAACACATTATCAATCAGTTTCTCAATGTCTTTGCTGAACCGCTGCCCGTACTCCGGCGGCAACGCCAATGCCAGCGGCTCCCTTGTGTTATCAAAATTATCGACATATGCATAAGAAGAAGGCGCGGGCAAAGTTTTTGAAATTACACCCAGGTAATCAGAAATCATCGTCAACCGCCCAAGACCAGGCTCGCCCATGACAAAAATATTGTAGCCGAAAGCGGGCATTGCAACACCAAACTCTAGCGCCGATTGCGCCCGTGGTTGTCCTAGCAGGGTGTTTTGTGATCGTGGAGGTGTTTGGGGCAGTTCAAAATCCGCCAAATCGACATGTAGCTTTAGGGAAGCAACTGGCAGCTTTAAGGTATTGGGCATGGATAGGGCAATAATAAGGTTAATGGAAAAACGGCAGATTCTAGCATTTTTAAGGGGTTGTTTGATATGCACCACCCGCCCATGGGCATAAATGACTGTGATACATTCGATCCGTTCCCGATGAGGGCACGCGTGGGATTGGTTGTTGATGGGCCTGTCTTCAATCTGACGGTGACCCAAGCCATTGCTTTTTGCATTTGGGGTTATGGCAATAGATCTTACATTCAACTCATAAGTGCAATCGCGTATAATTTGCCGCTAACTGCAACCTTTCCCAAGAAGATTTAGTGTATGTCGATGTCCTTAAGAAAAACCACGCATCAAGTATTAGTCGGTGATGTCAAAGTCGGTGGCGGTGCGCCTATCGTCGTCCAGTCCATGACGAATACCGATACTGCTAATATTTCTGCAACTGTCAATCAAATTATTGAACTTGCCACGGCAGGTTCCGAGCTGGTGCGTATTACTGTCAATACCGAAGAAGCCGCCAAAGCGGTTGCGGACATCCGCAACCAATTGGTTCAAAAAGGCTACAATGTGCCTATAATCGGTGACTTCCATTTTAACGGCCATAAATTACTGGAAAAATACCCGGACTGCGCACAGGCGCTAGACAAATACCGCATCAATCCGGGCAATGTCGGGCGTGGCAAAAGCCGCGATCCGCAATTTTTGCAAATGATTGAATTTGCCTGCCAATATGACAAGCCAGTCAGAATTGGTGTCAACGGCGGCAGTCTGGATCAGGCCGTATTAACGCGGTTGTTGGACGAAAACCGCTTGCTGAAAACACCGGAACCCTTGCCCGCCATCACGCGCAAAGCAATTGTTTTGTCTGCACTGGAAAGTGCCGCTAAAGCCGAAGAAATAGGTTTGGGCAAGGATAAAATCATTCTTTCGTGCAAAATCAGTAACGTGCAGGAGCTGATTAATATCTATGAAGACTTGTCCAGCCGTTGCAATTATGCCTTACATCTGGGGCTGACTGAAGCGGGCATGGGCTCCAAGGGCATCGTCTCTTCATCGGCGGCGTTGTCGGTGCTGATGCAACAAGGCATAGGTGACACGATACGCATTTCCCTGACCCCTGAACCGGGCGCCTCCAGAACGCAGGAAGTCATCGTTGCGCAGGAAATCTTACAAACAATGGGGTTCCGCTCGTTCACGCCGATGGTGATTTCCTGCCCAGGCTGTGGGCGCACCACCAGCGATTACTTCCAGCAACTGGCGATGGACATTCAAAGCTATTTGCGCGATCAAATGCCGATATGGCGCACACAATATCCTGGTGTCGAAGCGATGGAAGTCGCGGTGATGGGTTGTGTCGTCAATGGCCCCGGTGAAAGCAAAAGCGCCAATATTGGCATCAGCCTCCCAGGCACAGGCGAAACGCCGGTAGCGCCCGTTTATGAAGATGGCGAAAAAACCGTGACGCTTAAAGGCGATAGGATTGCTGAAGAGTTTCAGGAGATAGTGCAGCGGTATATTGAAACGCATTATCGGGTTAAGGATGAAGCCGCTGCTGACTGATGCACTGAATCCCTCGGGGATATTTGATGAAAAGCATTTGACCAATACTTACAGCGGTTTTAACCTACATTAATACGTAGGCCGGAATAAGGTCGTCCAAAGCGTAGCGAAGCGAAGGACGGTCGTTTCCGGCGCTCTTGTGCCCCCCATTGTGCCGGAAACGCCAGTTTTCGCTTGCGCTCAAACAGGCTTATTCCGGCCTACAGATCTACCGTTGTTGCTGTAATCAATCTGATATGAAAACGCTGTAAGTAGCCGTCCAACCTGTTTTACTCATCACGAAGTTATTTATTTTTCTTCGTGGCCTTCGCGCCCTTCGTGGTAAACAAGGGACAAGTGTTTTTTACATTGGGTTAAAAAACTTTTGGTTATTTACTTAACACAGCGGCTTAATTAAGGTTTTTTAGGTCTAGGTTTGACCCGCATCAAGTGTGGCTAACGCCCTCTGCAATTCTTTTTTCCCTTTTTTCACTTGCCCTTTCAATTTTTGAAAAAACTCTCAGGATGTCCGTTGCTGATATTATGCCAACCAGTTTGTTGTCCTTATCAACCACAGGCAATGCGCCAACTTTATTGTTAGCCATAATTGACGCGGCTTCTGAGGCATAGGTGTCACGATGGACGGTCAATACGCCACGGTGCATGATATGTTGCACTTTTTTAGGGACAACATGCAGCGTCACTGCGCCGGTCGATGCTTCAATTGCACTGGAGTTGTTTTTAGGGCCTAGCGCTTTGTACAAATCCCTGTCGGACACAATCCCGATGACTTTGCCTTTTTCCACGACGGGTAAGTGGCGAATTTTTTCGTAATGGATTAAGAAAAAGACGCGATCGATTAAGTCGTGTTCCTCGACGGTAAATACTTTGGCGGTCATTAATTCTTCAACGCGCATGTTGTTCTCCTGATGGTAATAAATCGTTAAGAATAGAGAAATAAGCGTCTTATTACAAGATTAATCATTGAGTTTCAAGTGACTGGCTGCTTGTTTTTTATCACTCTAAAAGCTTATTGGGCTGGGCATCTTCGCTATCCTCCGTGTTTTCATCTTCGATAGTTCCGGCCTGAATCGGCGGCTGTTCGGGAAAAAGGAAATCTAAAAAGAAAACGGGGAAAAACAATAATATCATCACGGCAATAGCAACAAATGCAGGGTTAATAATTCCTGACAACCAATATGCGGCGGCACTTCCGCACAGTATGCGCATGGGGCCTGGGGCATTGAGGTTTACCGTTTTGATTTTTTTGGTTTTTGCCAATGCGGTTTTCCTGTGTTAAGCGGGGTGTTACCGCTCACGATTACGGCTTTCCCTTTTTTGCCGATTCCACCATGAAGCGTACCAAAGTTGTATCTTCATGGTGTACTGCGCTTTTTATATCGCTTTCTTAATCCGCTCTAAAGCATTTTCCAGATTCGCCATGCTGGTCGCTATCGAAATCCTGATATGCCCAGGACAGCCGAACGCAGAACCCGGCACTAACGCAACGCCGGCGTTTTCTATCAGATATTCAGAAAACTCAAGGTCGTCATTGATATTATCCAACTGGGCAATGAGCTTTTCGACATTAGGGAACACATAAAACGTACCGTCCGTCTCCAGGCATTCAATGCCGTCGATGTCATTAAGTTCCGATACGACAAAATCATGGCGCTGCTTGAATTCAACGCACATGCGGCTGATAAAACTTTGGTCGCCCGTTAATGCCGTTTCTGCAGCCATTTGTGAAATTGAGGTCGGATTGGACGTGCTTTGTGATTGGATGGTACACATCGCTTCAATCAAATCGGCAGGCCCGGCGGCATAACCGATACGCCATCCCGTCATTGAATAGGCTTTGGATACGCCATTCATGACGACGGTTCGGCCGTAAAACTCGGGGTGGGCATTCAGGATATTCACAAACGTGCCTTTTTCCCACAGAATGTGTTCATACATATCATCGGTGGCGATAATGATGTCGGGGAAATCTTTCAGCACATCGCCCAGCGCTTTAAGTTCTTCCAGAGAATACGCAACACCGGACGGATTAGACGGGCTGTTGATAAAAACCAGACGGGTTTTGTCGGTGATAGCGGCACGCAGTTGCTCAGGCGTGATTTTAAAATGCTGTGCTTGGGTGGTTTCGATAATGACAGGAATACCGTCCGCCAATAGCACCATATCTGGATAGGATACCCAGAACGGTGCCGGAATAATCACTTCATCACCGGCATTCAGCAACGCTTGGGTTAAATTAAAAGAACTTTGTTTGCCGCCACAGGACACCAAAACCTGCTTGGGTTGGTAATCCAGTCCATTATCATTTTTAAATTTGGCGATAATGGCCTTTTTCAGGCTGGGAATACCGTCCACAGCCGTGTATTTGGTAAAGCCGTTTTCGATGGCTTTGATAGCCGCCGCCTTGATGTGATCCGGCGTATCAAAATCGGGCTCGCCCGCGCCCAAGCCGATGATGTCTTTACCTGCGGCACGCATGGCAGCGGCCCGCGCTGTAACTGCCAAAGTAGGTGATGGTTTAACGGCCTGGACTCTGTTAGAAAGTGTGATGCTCATATTGCGCCCTGTAAAATCAATAAAATTCGGCGATTATACACTACGGCTAATGGCTTGCTAACTCGGTTAATCATTGACCAGCAATTCTTATTATGACCCCCATGGCGACCGATTCCTCATTGGGTAGTGGGTTAAATCTGTTATTGTCCATAAGCAGGCAGTCCGGTTTGGGGATAACATCCCTTTTCAAAGTCACAGATTTAACCCACTACCGGATTTTTTTCCCAGTCGTCTGAAGCGCCATCCCATAAACCCACATTTGCAGATTTTTTGGAATGAAACGTCAGAAACAACACATCGCGTTGTTTCTTGCGGGCAATGGCATCAATATGTTCACACGCATGGGGCATGAGATTATTTCCTGCTTTGTGTGGGGACTGGGTGTTTAACTTTAACTTTGTTGGAAGACATAATAAACGGTTACTGCGACAAAATAGGGCGTATGCAAATCAATAAAAATTGGGTCTTATTCCACAACAATTGCCACCGCACTCAAATTATCCTCAGCTCCGGCGGTCATCACTTCATCAAGCGGGGAGTCGCTATTTTTGCGAAAGCTTGTTTTGGGCATCCCAGCCCAAGCAAGCGGCAAAAATCACGCGACCGCTAATGCCTGCGGCGCCCCAGCCGTCCTGAGTCTCTCGTTCGCCACCCAACGAGGGGTGGCT
>JAUYEP010000181.1 GCA_030689765.1 Methylovulum sp. | reverse complement strand
GTTGAAAAATACAAATACGGTTTTTAGCTATTTTTTACAATACTTTCACAGTCTCTAGCACGAAACCGCCCTACACATCAATAAAGCTTACTCCCACCATCCATATCGCCGGTTTGGTTATACAGCAGCGGTTTCCCTTGGTTAAGCGTTGCTGCCGCCAACACCTGGCAAACCGCAATTTTATGATCGCCAGCATCGGTGTAATGGCTGGCTTTGCAATCAAAATACGCCAGGCTTGAAGCCAAAATCGGCGCACCGGTTATAGCTTTTTGCCATTCAAAGCCCGCCATTTTATCTTTACCGGAACGCCCGAAATGCCCGGCAACGCTAAACTGGTCTTGCCCCAGCACATTCACGCTACAGATGCCGCCAGCTTGCATGAGCGGGTAAGAATAATGCTTAGGGTTGATGCTGATTGCCAATAACGGCGGCTTGAAAGAAACCTGCATCACCCATGCTGCAGTAAACGCATTCGTCTTTTCACCATCAGTGACACCGATGACATAGACGCCGTGGCTGATTTGCTTAAATAAGCTGTCGATATTGTTTGTCATGCCTTTGATATTGCGTATTTTTGTTTGTCCCGATCCAACCAGTAAACCATCGCAAGCTCATGGGCATGTGATTGGGTTTCCACCTTGCCCAGCAATTTAAGCGCAACGGCTGTCGTGCCAATAATGGAGGCCTGCGCAAATTCATCTTCATAATCCCCCCGCCAGATTTGCGCCAGTTGCAAAGGGTCAAGCTGTTCCGGTTTAACATGACGGCGCGGAAATAGCGCAGGCCAGTTTTCGTCGGACAATTCGCCGTGGTGGACGCTTTGCACCAGACATTCCATATCAGGGTTGCGTTCGGTCTCACCGCCCTCCCCTTTTAATACCGCCATGTGCGGCTGGTTTAACAAGGCGGCGGCGTGTTGATGCACTTGGCGGTAACTGGGATGGAATATGCCCTGGAGGCTATACGCCGCATTAAACGGATTTAACAACCGGACCAACGTATGCACCGGTGAACGTAAACCCAGTATCGGCCGCAGTTCGATAATCCCGTGAAGTTTTGGACAGAAATGTTCCAGTGAAAGGTAGCTGAAATGCTGTTCTTTTAGCTGCTGTTTTGCTTCAGTGATTGAATTTGCCGCCGTTAAGCCCAGATACCCCAATACCTTTTCGGTATACAGCCTGCCAGCCGAATGTCCGCTAGAGCCGTGCAT
>JAUYEP010000165.1 GCA_030689765.1 Methylovulum sp. | reverse complement strand
AATCAAGCTCTTGTGAAGTATCTAAGCTACCATCCATGGCACTGGATTCCGGCATCCATGCCGGAATGACGGCGAAATTCGTCATAATGAGAATTGCTGATCAAATATTTTCTGAGACTAAACAAAGCGAACAAACCCAACACAAAAAACCTGACAGGTTTTAAAGCCTGTCAGGTTTAGCCAGCAAGGATGCTGTTGTGGTTTACACAAAGATAAATTGACTTTCAACCAAGCCTTCTGGTATGCCAATTATTTGTAGGCTTCCTTCCGTAATTAAGGAGCCAGAGTAACTATAGCTTTTTGATATGAGCTTTGCCGTGCCTGCTGACTGTTGCCATGAAGCCCTGTCTCCACGGGCTTCTGAGTATTGGTAGATTGTTTTCGTCCGCCCCTGACTCAGACTCCAAGCATAACTGCTATTGTTACTGGTCGTTACGGCCCCATCGTGCATCGCAATAACCAGCGTGTCTTCCAAACCAAAACCGGACAGGTCTATTACACCGCCTGAAAACTCGGACTCGTTGTATCGGATTCCGCCCAAATCAATAAGGATTTCTTCAGCGCCCGAAGTGAATACGCTGCCGACCAGTTGAGCGCTGGCGACATCGGAAATGGTGTAAGACGTCGCTTCAGCCATCACAATATCGGCAATCCCGTTGACTGTAACGCTGACGCCTTGCTGCGTGAACTCTTGATCGCCAAA
Organism: Methylovulum sp.; assembly: GCA_030689765.1. Lineage (GTDB taxonomy): Bacteria > Pseudomonadota > Gammaproteobacteria > Methylococcales > Methylomonadaceae > Methylovulum. Next base: position 8,165 of record JAUYEP010000165.1, on the reverse strand, counting down.
TGAGCTTTCTACAACTTTCCATCCGGAGTCTAGATACAAGGTATCGCCAGCATCGCCATCCACGGTCAGCGTGTTGCTGTCACTGCTCAGATTAAGGACGCTCAGGGCGCTTAGTGTCAGTGTATTGTGTCCTGTCCCGGTGAATTTTATTGTTTCTATGCCAGTGATTAATGTGCTGGCAGCCGACAGGTCAATGCTTTGGTCGGAACCATATACTTGCAACACATCTTTGCCGCCCGTGCCGCCGTCTATCACATCGCCATTAAACTCCTTGATTTTTAATAGATCATTGCCGATACCACCATAAAGGGAGTCAATACCGGTGTTACCATCGAGGGTGTCATCGCCCCCATTACCGATAAGTTTATTAGCCGCCGTATTCCCGATGATGATGTTTTTAGCTGTGTTTCCGGTACCCTCTAGCGCGGAGATGCCGGTTAGCGTAAGGTTTTCTACATTAGTCGGTAAGGTAAAGCTGGCCGATGATTTTACGGTATCAGTTCCGGCATTGGTCAATTCCGCGATTTTATCGCTTGTGCTATCAACGAGATAGGTATCGTTACCCGTGCCGCCTGAAAGACTGTCATTACCTAAACCGCCGTCCAATATATCATTGCCCCCCCCCGATTAAGGTGTCATTACCGCCAAAACCAAAGAGTGAATCAATGGCCGTTGTGCCGGTCAGTTTATTGTTGTTATTGTTGCCTTTAAAAATTGCCATGTTAGTCTCCGAGTTGATTTGTTTTTTGAGAGCCCGCCGCCGGGCATTCTGATTTTAGCTTTAAATATTTAGCAGTTACAAATTAATTTCTCAGGGCTAATTCGTTAAAAGTATTCAGCATTTGGAGTGCGTAGGCAGGCGGTTTTGCCTTTATGCGGGTACACCTTTAGAGGCAGTTTGATTGGGAAAAGTAAACGCTACATGATTTGTAAAAGCCGCCTTGCAAGCAACGTTTTCAAGTCTCGTCGTGCATCTGCAATGATATGGATGTAGAGAGTGTCCTGCCGTACTTCATAGATAATACGGTTCATACCTGACAGAACCTGTCTGTATTGGCAAAGGTTCAGCTTTTCGAGTTCTTCAGGGATGGAACCTGCATGAGGAAAGGTTTTCAGGTTGCGGATAACTTTTTTGATCTTGTCATAAGTGTTCCGCCAAGTTTCAACAGAGAAGTTTTTGACGATGTAGGCCTTAAGTTCTTTCAAGTCATGCTCAGCTGATTCCAGCATGACAACTTTGAAACTCATGGCCGATCGGCCTTGTCCAGTTCAGCGAACACGTCCTCCGCATCACGGTGTTTGCCTTGCTCGATCTCGCGGTTTCCAAGCGCTAGAATCTTTAGCAGTGCAAATGTTTCTTCCTGTTCTTCGTAGCTTTTCACATCCATAACCACCAGCTTGGCCTCTCCGTTTTGGGTGATGAGCAAGGGTTCGCGGCTTTCCGAGAGTTCCCTGACAATCTCGGCCGTGTGGCTCTTGAGGTAGCTGATGGGCTTGATTTGGGTTGAATATTTCATGGCTCGCTCCTGATTGAATGATTAAGTCTTATTTTAGTCCGAATTAAGTCTTACGACTAGGGTTGCTGCCATTCTATGCAAGAACCTCGGTAATCATTACCAGTCAGGTAGAGTAAGTTCGATAGGAAGAGCCGAAAAACCTGACAGGCTTTAAAAGCCTGTCAGGTTTAGCCAGCAAGGATGCTGTTGTGGTTTACACAAAGATAAATTGGCTGTCAGGTAAGGCTTCCGGTAAGCCGATTATTGGTATGCTGCCAAGTATAAGTCCGGAATTGGTTCTTGACGCTAGAGTTGCCGAACCAAATGCCTTATACCACAAAACGTTATCAGTGCCAGAAATGCTTGATATAGTTTGTTTAAATCCTCTTTTAGCCTCAAATGCCCCACTCCAAGCAGAATTGTTTACGTTGCTGATCGGTACGATTCCATCGTGCATCGCAATTACCAGCGTGTCTTCCAACCCGAAACCTGTTAAATCAATCGTGCTAACACCTGCCTCACTATAGTGTTCACCGCCAAAATCAATAAGGATTTCTTCAGCGCCCGAAGTGAATACGCTGCCGACCAGTTGAGCGCTGGCGACATCGGAAATGGTGTAAGACATCGCTTCAGCCATCACAATATCGGCAATCCCGTTGACTATAACGGTGACGCCTTGCTGTGTGAACTCTTGATCCCCAAATGAGCGTTCTACAACTTTCCATCCGGAGTCTAGTGCGTAGGGTGAGCAGAACAGCATTACCCACCCTACACGGCTAAACCGCTGTATGGCTTACATGACGTAGTGACGTGGTACGAAACGGTCTTGTCTGCCCGCAGCACCCTTTTTCATACCGGCATTTGCTGCCTCGGTGGTGTAAAATACCGACCCTTTGGGCATCTGCTGTTTCTGTTGCCCATTATTTATTTAATATCAATTAGATAGCTTGGTAGCATTAGCCCGTTGGACACACAAAAATGATAAAACAAGAGAAGTCACTCACCATGACGGTGTTGATGACGCCGGATATGGCCAATTTTTCCGGTAATGTGCATGGCGGTTCTTTGTTGAAATTGCTGGATCAGGTGGCTTATGCCTGTGCGGCAAAATATTGCAAGAATTATGTCGTGACGGCGGCGCTGGATCAGGTTTTTTTTAAGCAGCAGGTGAATGTCGGCGAGCTGGTGACTTTTCATGCGCGGGTTAATCACGTTGGCCGCTCATCGATGGAAATTGGCGTGAAAGTGTTTGCCGAACATTTGCGTACTTATGAAAAAAGATACACCACGTCTTGTTATTTTACGATGGTGGCGATTGATGAAAACGGTAAGTCCGTTGAAGTGCCGCGCTTGCAATTGGAGACCGAAGCTGAAAAAAACCGCTTTGCAGCGGCGGAAATACGCAAAAAAATGCGCCAGGACAGTTTGGAAAAAATTCGCGCGTTGCAGACTGACAGAGAGGATGAGTTTTAAGTGGGATTAACAGACAATTTTGAACAACTGCCGTTAAAGGATTTTGCCGAGAAAGCGTATTTGGATTATTCCATGTATGTCATTCTCGACCGTGCGCTGCCGCATATTGGCGATGGTTTAAAACCGGTGCAGCGCCGGATTGTGTATGCCATGTCAGAGCTGGGTTTGAGCGCCTTGGCTAAGTATAAAAAATCCGCCAGAACCGTCGGGGATGTGCTGGGTAAATACCACCCGCACGGCGATTCTGCCTGTTATGAGGCGATGGTGCTGATGGCGCAGCCGTTTTCTTACCGTTACCCGCTCATTGACGGGCAGGGCAACTGGGGCTCGCCGGATGACCCTAAATCCTTTGCGGCGATGCGTTATACCGAATCGCGGTTGACGGCTTATGCCCAAACGCTGTTGAATGAACTCGGGCAAGGCACGGTGGCATGGTCGGATAATTTCGACGGCACCTTGAAAGAGCCTGAACTGTTACCGGCCAGATTGCCGAATATCTTGCTGAACGGCACGATGGGGATTGCCGTTGGCATGGCGACCGACATCCCGCCGCATAACCTTAGGGAAGTGGCAAAGGCCTGCATCCAGTTGCTGGATGAGCCGGAAAGCGGTTTGGATGCGCTGCTTGCCCATATCAAAGGCCCTGATTACCCGACCGATGCGGAAATTATTACGTCTGCCGAAGACATACAAAAAATCTACATCAACGGCGGCGGCTCGATAAAAATGCGTGCCAAATATGAAGTGGAAGACGGCGTTATTGTCATTACCGCATTGCCGCATCAGGTATCTGGCGCAAAATTGATGGAGCAGATTGCCGCGCTTATGCTCGCGAAAAAGTTGCCGATGATTGAAGATTTGCGTGATGAATCAGACCATGAAAATCCTACCCGTTTGTTAATTATTCCAAAATCCAAACGCCTCGATGTGGAAGCTGTGATGTCGCATTTGTTTGCGACGACAGATCTGGAAAAAAGCTACCGCGTCAATATGAACATGATCGGCATGGATGGCCGACCGCGAGTCAAAGGCTTGCGCGAAATTCTGGTGGAATGGCTAAACTTTCGTACCGAAACCGTGCGCCGCCGTCTGCAACATCGGCTCGATAAGGTGCTGGCGCGGCTGCATATTTTGGATGGCTTGCTGATTGCTTTTCTTAATATCGATGAAGTGATTGCAATTATCCGCAGCGAAGACCACCCCAAACCCGTGCTGATGGAACGGTTCGGCATTAGCGACCTGCAAGCGGAAGCGATACTCGAATTAAAATTAAGGCATCTTGCCAAGCTGGAAGAAATAAAGATTCGCGGTGAGCAGGATGCGCTAGGAGTTGAACGGGCGGAATTGGAGAAAATCCTGGCTTCAAAGGCATTGCTTAATAGCTTGATTAGGGCTGAAATCGCTGAAGATGCACAAAAATACGGTGATGGCCGCCGCTCGCCTATAGTTGCAAGGGATGCCTCGCAAGTCTTGGCAGCAACTGCATTAATCAGCAACGAGCCGCTTACGGTCATTTTGTCGGAAAAAGGCTGGATCAGGGCGGCAAAAGGCCATGATATTGATGTCGCCAGTTTGAACTACCGCTCCGGTGACCGTTTTATCGATGCCGTAAAATGCCGGTCAACGCAGCCGGTTTATCTATTCGATTCGACAGGCCGGGCTTACAGTACCTCGGCACATGATTTGCCGTCCGCGAGAACCCAGGGTGAGCCGCTGACGGCGCGGCTTAATCCTCCTGCCGGGGCGGTTTTTACCCAACTATTGGCGGGTGACCCTGAAGATTGGTTTGTCCTGGCGACCCATCAAGGTTATGGTTTCAGGGTGCAGTTGAAGGATTTGCTGACCAAGAACAAGGCGGGGAAATTGGTGATTAGCTTGGCGGATAACGCCAAATTGTTGAAACCCGCACCGGTGCAAAATGACTCTGATGTATTGGCGGTGGCGACATTACAAGGCCGTTTGTTGATTTTCCCCGTGCAGGAATTACCGGCATTGTCACGCGGCAGGGGCAATAAGTTGATTCAGATGACCACGGCTGATCTGATAGCGGGTAAGGATGGTGTTGTTGCCGTTGTCGTTATACCAGAATATATGCCGTTAAAAGTGTTGTCAGGCAAGCAGTTTTTAACGCTTAAAGCGATTGATATAGCACAATATTCAGGCAACCGTGCCAAACGCGGCAATAGCTTACCCAGAGGTTTTCAGCGGGTTGATGGGTTGGTGTTGTAGGCGATTTTCATGCCCGTTCCCAAGCTCCCGAGACTGTGAAAGTATTCAATATAAAGCTGATAACCACGAAGGACACGAAGAGCACGAAGTTTCAATATATTGATCGTGTGATTATTTTCTTCGTGTCCTTCGTGATCTTCGTGGTGAATAATGTATATTCACGAATACTTTCACTGTCTTAAATTCATTTAACCTTCCGTTATGTCATTAAAAAACCGTACTCATAATTTGCTAGTCCGCTGGGGCAATTGGAGTCTCGATAATCCCGTGGTGTTGCTGTTAATCACCAGCCTGATTATTTATGGCGCATGGCAATATACCGCCAACCATCTAAGCATCAATACCGACACCACTGAGCTGGTCGCCCCTGATGCGCCGTTTCAGCAAAATCGGCGTCATTTTGAAAATGCGTTCCCCCAGGATATGCGCACCATCTTACTTGTGCTGGAGTCCAATACGCCTGAATTGACCAGGGCGGCAGCCACACGGATCAGTCGCTTATTGGGTGCAGACTCCGATAATTTTGATTCCGTTTATACGCCTAACGATAACGCCTTTTTTCGCCAGAACGGTTTGCTTTATCTGGATATTGACGATTTGCAAAACTTGTCAGCAACGATGTCAGAGGCCCAACCGTTTATCGGCAGGATTGCACAGGAAACGCATTTGAGCGGCTTTTTTTCCATTCTCGATGATGCACTATTATCTTCAAACGGGAACACTGATTTGCCGATGGACTTACCGTCCTTGATAAATAAAGTGTCTTCAGCATTGCATTCTTCCATTAATAACGGCAATACGATGCTGTCTTGGGAGGCGTTGATCGCCAGCAAAAAAGTGACAGCCAAAACCAGCTTCATTATTGTTAGGCCCAAGCTCGACTATAGCCGGATTCGTCCCGCCGAAAAGGCGATTGATGCTGTGCGTAAGGCCGTTGCTGAAGTTCAGGAGCCGGGTTTGCCGACGGTCAAGGTATGGGTAACTGGCGAGGTGGGGCTTGAAGATGACGAATTATCAGGCATGAGTACCGGTACCTTTACCGCCAGTTTGTTTTCGGTTGTCCTGGTGTTGGGGGTTTTATTGCTCGCCTACCGTTCTGTTTTTTTAACGCTTGCCACGTTGATTACCTTGGCATTAGGTATGATTTTGTGCGGCGCGTTTGCGGCGGCGGCAGTGAAGGAGCTGAATTTGATTTCAGTGGCTTTCGCGGTATCCAATATCGGTTTGGGTGTGGAATATGCGATCCATTTTTGCCTGCGCTACCGTGATAACTTAGGTCACCATATTAGCCGCGACAAGGCGATACGCGGCACGTTAATTTCAACCAGCCCTTCGTTACTGTTGTGCGCGGGCACGACCGCCATCGGACTGTATGCGTTTATACCCACTGATTACAAAGGTGTGTCTGAACTTGGGTTGCTGGCGGGCACCAGTTTGTTTATCTGTCTTTTTGTGACCTTGACCGTATTGCCGGTATTGCTAAAGCTTATTCCGGTACAGCTTTCGCATTTGCCGGTGGGGAACGAGACCGGTTTTTTCCGTTTTCCTGAAAAATTGGCAGCGTTTACATTGCATTTTGCCAAGCCGATTACCCTTACTGTGGGTATTCTCGCGGTTATCGCAACAGGGCTGGTGACCCAGGTGCAGATGGATTTTAACCCGATAAATCTGCGTGATCCCAATACCGATTCGGTGATTGCTTTTAAGCATTTAGTTAAGGATAAAGACAGCACACCGATGACCTTAACCATTTTGGCTAAGGATGAAAGCAAGGTTAAGCGGTTACAGCAGCAGCTTGCGTCATTGGCAACGGTTGACAAAACGGTCAGTCTTTTTGATTTTGTACCCACCGATCAGGACGCTAAATTGGCAGTGATAGAAGAGATGGCATTGACGCTAGGGCTGAATCTAAAAAGTTTTCCGGCATTGCGGGTCGATGATAATCCTGTCGAAAGCATCTATCATCTGATAAAAACTATTGATGGCATCGTGCGCGAGAAAACCAATGCGGCGGAAATAACTATCCTAAAAAGCTTTAAAGTGCAATTGCAAGGCATGTTGACTGAATTTGATGCACGCCAGCAGAGCAGCCGCCGTCTATTCCTTGAACAAGTGGAATCGGCTTTATTGGGTACGTTACCTGGGGTGATGAATGATTTATTAACCGGCCTTAATGCCACTCCGATTACCCTGAACGATTTGCCGCCAGATATTCGTGAAAGATGGTTAAGTAAAGACGGCTATTATCGTATTCAGATATTCCCCAAAAAAGATGTCAATGAATTGGTTAATCTGGAAGCCTTTATTAACGATGTGCAATCGATTGCACCGGAAACCACCGATTTGCCAATTATGTATTGGGAATCAATGAAAGCGGTGGTTGGTGCTTTTGAACAAGCGATTAGCATTGCTTTGATTACTATCGCGCTGGTGTTGTTTGGCATTCGCCGGAGCATCACGGATACCCTGCTGATTATGACCCCGCTGGTGCTGGCGGGATTATTTACGATGGCGAGTACGGTGCTGACCCATACCCCGATCAATTTTGCCAACATCATTGCATTGCCGTTGTTATTGGGGTTTGGTGTCGATAACGGCATTCACATGGTAGAAAAACTGCGGCATTCATTGTCTGAAAAGCAAAATATTTACCAGTCCAGCACCGCCAGGGCGATGTTTTACGGCGCATTAACCACCAGTTCCAGTTTTGCAGGGTTGGCGTTCTCGCCGCATCAAGGCATTGCCAGTATGGGCTTGGTGATTACGATGGGCATTTTCTGGATTATGACCAGCACTTTTATTATTTTGCCGGCGTTGGGTAAGTTGGTTTTGAAGCAGGAAAATTGATAGATATGTAGGTCGGGTTAGGCGCTAGCCGTAACCCGACCTACACGTTTATCAAGGTTGCAGATAACTCTGGATTGCTTTCATATAGTTCCCACGCTCCGGCGTGGGAACTCATTCGGC
>JAUYEP010000159.1 GCA_030689765.1 Methylovulum sp. | reverse complement strand
TCTATTTCCTTGCCGCCGCCCCAACCTGCCGGGGCCAGCCCAACCCCCTAACTGACCAATGGGTTGGTTTACCGCGAAAAGCCAGTTATTCTAGGCGGATTATTTTTATTGTCAATGATTATTTATAAAACACATTATCGGAAACGAAAGTGTCTCGGCTATTAGCCTCTGCGCCAATTATGATAACGGGCAACCCAACGCAACAAACTCTCCGGCAAATGGTTACGCTTCCAGACACCGGCTACATATTTATTCGCCTCGACCATTGTTGGGTAAATATGGATAATGCCGAGTAGTTTGTTCAGGCCGATATGGTGTTTCATCGCCAGTACAAATTCAGCAAGCAGATCGCCAGCATGTTCGCCAACAATGGTCACACCGAGAATCCGGTCTTTACCAGGTTGTGTCAGCACTTTGACAAAACCCTGCGCAGCACCGTCAGCAATCGCGCGATCCAAATCTTCAAGATGATATGTGCTGACTTCGTAAGCAATGCCCTGCCCTATTGCCTCCTTCTCATTCAGGCCGACTCTGGCGACCTCAGGATCGATAAACGTAGCCTGTGGAATAACCGAATAATCAGTGCGGAACTTCTTAACGCTGCCAAACAGCGCATTCACCGCCGCATACCAAGCTTGATGGGCGGCGGTATGGGTAAACTGAAATGGGCCGGATACGTCGCCGCAAGCAAAAATGTTCGGATAATTAGTCTGCTGAAAGTCATTAATGGCAATGGTGTTTCCGTCCAAGAGCTCAACACCCAGTTCTTCAAGCCCATAACCTTGTGTATTGGCAACGCGGCCGATAGCCACTAACACCTGATCGAAAGGAATGTGCACGTCTTGACCTTGATAACCCGCAATCAGGATCTTTTCACCGTTTTCGATGATAAATTTTTTAGCGGTATGCCCAACACGGACATCAATGCCTTCTTCACGAAACTTTGCCATGATCATTTTTGAAACATCGCAATCTTCCCTGCCCAATAAACCCGATGCCATTTCCACTTGGGTCACTTGGCTACCAAAACGGGCAAAACATTGCGCGAATTCGCAACCCATAGGCCCGCCGCCAAGCACCAGCAGACGTTTTGGCAGTTCGCGCAAAGCCCAGAGGTTATCGGATGTCAGATAATCGATATCCTCGATACCCTGTATCGGTGGAACGGATGGACGCGCACCCGCAGCGATGACAATAGACTGAGTCGTTATCACTCGGCTTTCACCGGCGGTGGTTACCTGAACTTCCCAGGGCGAAAGCATTTTAGCTTCACCTTCGATGACTTCCACACCCAGGTCTGTGTAGCGTTGCACAGAATCATGCGACCCGATGGTTTTAACTATCGTCTGCACCCTGTCCATGACATCGGCAAAATCAAATTCTGCGTTGGCTTTATTGATGCCAAAATCTGCGGCCCTGCGTATATCAGCCAGCAATTTTGCGGAACGGATCAGCGCTTTTGACGGCACACAGCCGGTGTTCAAGCAATCGCCACCCATTTTATGCTTTTCAATTAACGTGACTTTGGCCTTGACGGCGGCGGCGATGTAAGACGTCACCAGACCGCCTGAACCGGCGCCAATCACGACGATGTTGTTGTCAAAGCGTACTGGCTTTTGCCATGTTGCATAAACTTTGTTGGTTTTAATCGCCTCAACGATTTTAGTGGCAAGTAGCGGAAAAATACCCAGCAACACAAAAGACGTTAGCAATCCTGGCGATAAAATACCGGCCAATGATTCCAGCTGCGCTACTTGCGTTCCTGCATTCACATAAACTATCGTGCCGGCCAACATACCCACTTGGCTAACCCAATAGAAAACCGCTGTTTTTAAAGGCGTTAAACCCATAGCCAGATTAATCATAAAAAATGGAAAAATCGGCATCAACCGCAACGTAAAAAGGTATAACGCGCCTTCTTTAGCCACGCCTGCGTCAATGATTTTTAAACGGGCGCCAAAACGTGACTTTACCTCATCACGAAACATCAAGCGGGCAGCCAGAAAGGCGAGTGTCGCGCCGATGGTGGAAGCAAAGGAAACAATCACGGTTCCCCACAACAAGCCAAACATAGCCCCACCCGCCAGAGTGAGAATGGTCGCGCCAGGAAGCGAAAGACCGGTTACCGCAATATAAATCATTGCGTAAATGGCAATAGCCATGCTGGGGTGGGCGCTACGATAAGCATCAATAGATGCTTGCTGCATCTTCAGAGCTTCCAGCGTTAAATAACTCTGGAAATCAAAGACAAAAAAAGTGGCTATCAGTGCCGCGATAAAGACTAATAGGGCTGGGCGTGAAAGGTTCATCGTTATTTTCCTTGCTAAATTTGGTAGTGGTAAAAATTTAAGTGATTATCTGATGTTACGCAGCCCCATCCCAAAAAGCGTATCATTTCAGGATGGATAAAGAAAAAACAGAACTCTACACGGACTACCTGATTTGCAACCAAGGCTTGGCGACGGCGACCAGCCTGT
>JAUYEP010000172.1 GCA_030689765.1 Methylovulum sp. | reverse complement strand
GTTTTGTGCATAGGGATCATTGGCAGGGCAATTCAGTTGAGGAACGTTAATGATGAAAAATTCTAAAGCGCAGATTGTCGCGGCTGATGACCAGGAGGACAACCGCTTTTTTTGCACGAAATTTTATCGCCGATTTATGATGTGCATTTAATGTCCGGCGGTCAGGACGTGTTGGACTATGTCCAGGCAGGCCATCCGGTGGACTTGATTTTACTGGATGTTGTCATGCCCGGAATGGATGGCTTTGAAGTCTGCAAAAAATTGAAGGCCAAACCATCGGCCAAGCACATTCCCGTGATGGGTAGTGGGTTAAATCTGTTGTTTAGGAGTCCAAAACACGTTTTGGATGTTTTTACACATCCAAGTCATGCCTTGGACTCCGAACTATAGGCAGTGAAATCGTGTGTAGGGAAAACACAGGGTTAACCCACTACCGATAATTTCTACACAACCCGCATTTACAAATGAATCAGCCCGTCAATTTGTTGAAAAACACCTTTGCCTTGGGCATTTTTCTTTTCCGCCATTAAAAACAAACAGCGTCCGCCGCTTTTTCTTGCCCACAATTCACCGACTGCCCGTTTTTCCCTAGAATCATCATTGGTTGCGTACACCTTACCTTTATATTCAACAACCAATAACCTGCCATCTTGCAATTCCACGACAAAATCAGGATAAAACCAGCCTTTTGCTAAGGGTAAGCGGAACGCCGCGCCGTCCCGATTCACTAAATTTCTAATCCAATGTTGGACTTTAGGATGGCTGTCGATAAGCTTGGCACATTCAAATTCCTCGCCGTCTTCCTTTAAATCCTCGATTTCAGGGTAAAAATGCTTGGATAGTGCATAACGTCCCTGATAAAAAGGCGGCCTTGCCGGATAGTAGCCGGGTGAAAACTCAAACACATGGTCAAAGCGGGTTTCCAGTGCGTCATCTTCTTCAAACAAAGCATAATTAAAGCCCTTAGCCGCCGCTAGTTGCCGATAGTCTTCAATTTGTCCGCGCACCGCCCGCGCCAGGATATATTTACAGCGTATCAGCCCCGTCAACGGCAAGCCCCGCGATTTAGTCAGACAGGCAATCAGCCGGGTTAAGAATGCGCGTAACTGTGCCGGTATCAAGCCAATTTGCCGAACTTGCGGCTCCAGCCACAGCAGCAGGTCGTTTTCGGTAAAACCGCCACCCACCCAGTCTTGGTTATATGCCTGATTCTGGTCGGCTAGACGATAGGTCAATTTCTTACCGTCCATATCCACTTCAAAAGTATGCGCGGTTTGCACCAAGTCAAAATTAGGCAGTTCCGCAGGATTTTCCAGCAACGACCATTCACTGCGCCAATGCAAAAACGCATCGGAGTCCAGCAAATCCCAAAGCTCGCCTTGCTTGTGGCAAAGTTGTGGTAAGGGTGCAAACATAAGGCCGGATTGTGAAGGCGCACGGGCAACGGCTATGCGTAAATTATGTTGCTCGATTTGTGCGCTAAGTTGCTGTTTGTGTGTACCCGTGACGGCCTTTAGCAATTGGGCTTTAGTTTCGGGCGACACTTCACCTTTAATTTCAATGCTAAAAGTATTGTCAGCCGTGGGCGTGATGACCACGTTGGTTGCCGTTTCTGGTGTCAAGTCCGGTGGTGTTGCCAGTTCAAAATGCAACGTAGGTTCTGTTCGCTCGACCACGCCCGCTTGATCGTCAAACAAATCATCTTGATTTGGATTGCCTTGGGTCAGGTTGGCGGCGGCCTCCAAGGGTTCAAAACCCATATCAATCAATTTATCGGTCAATTGCTTGGCAACTGCCGAAAAACTGGGTGAAGCCAAATGGGCATAAGCACAGTTCAAAGCCTCGCTATTGCGGCGTTTGGCGTAAGGCATACGCAACACCCGCCCTAATAACTGTTCGGCATCCTTGCTGGATTTAACGTCTTTAACTGAACAAAATAGGTATGCAAACGAACAATCCCAGCCTTCCTTTAACGCTTCAATCGTAATGATGTACTTAATCGGGCAAACGGATGAAAACAAATTCAGGCCGTCCAACTCGCGTTGCTTGCCTGTGGCTATGGCGATTTCCCGTTCATCAACATGCAGTTGTCCGATTAAATGCGTTTTTAACACCTCAACCGGAACCTCGCCATTTTTGGCATCGGCTTGGAATAACACGATAGGCCGGACAAAATCGCTTTCTTGTTGCGCCGCCAAGCCCAGCTTTCTGCCCGTCAACACCGCATCACGCACCGCCGCTTGCCAGTCCTTATGCTCGGTCAGCACAATGGGCAGTTTAATCATGTTTTCGGCTTTCAGTTCCGAAGCCGAACACCGGTACAAAATATTGGAAGCCGAAGTCGCGCTGGTGTCCGGTGTCGCGGTAAATTCGACAATACAGGCCGGATGCAACCTTTTTAAGGTGTCGAAAGTCAGTTTCGTGCGGGCATTATGCGCCTCGTCCATAATCACCAAGGGTTTATGCAAGGCCAGCAAATTGGCAAACGAGGCTTTGATTTTGCCGATGTCCCCGCGCTGTAAACCGTTTTCCTGCAAATCCTTTTCACTAATGCGTTCCAGACGATAATCAGGGTCAGTCTTGCCGACAAAATGCGGTTCAAAGTCCTCATGATGCACATACACTTTACGCCCGCTGGTGTCTTCCACCCGCAACGCCGCCAATGTACCCACGATAACCAAGGCCTTACGGGCTATGTCTTGGCGGCGGATTTGCGTCACTTCACCCACATCAAATACGCGCAAGCGGTCTAAGCCGAATTCATTTTCTAACGCTTGCCGATACGGATGACCTACCGTTTTTAAGGCATCCAAGGTTTGTTCGCGGATGGTGTTGGTGGGGACTAGCCACAACACAATCGGATAATCCTGCTCCAGATACGCTTTTTGCACCACACTGACCGAATAAGAAGCCAGCACCGTTTTGCCGCCACCCGTTGGCAAGCGCAAACAGATATACGGCATTTCACCAAAACCGTGGGGGCGGTACAGAACGGGCTTGTCCATGCCTTGGTCGCGTTGTGCTTGCAGGAACGCATCCTCTACCGGACCGCCACGCGCTGCCATTAAAAATTTCGACAAGGCATTTAATGCGCGATCTTGATAATCCTTTAACTCAAACATCACACCGCCCTCACGTCATAAGGAATTTGCTTGAAGACGATATTTTCAGCCTCCAAACGCGGCTTGCCGAAACGGCTGGCTTCGCCGAAAATGACTTTGCGCCCGTGATGCTTGGGCAAACTGTCCAGCACGGCTTGGGTCAGCACGTTGCCGCTTTGTGGCCTACGGTCGCCTAAGATGCCGTTATAAAGCAGGTAATAGGCGGTGGTGTTGTTGTGGATGCCCAATAAAGGCGAGTCGGCGGGTTTGGGCAAGGGTACGCGGGTTTCGCAAAACCAGATATGCGCCGCCAACGCTGCAAAGCGCACGTTAGGATGGATAGCACCGGATTCATCAAAAATGGTTTCACCTAAGCGGAAATAATGGAAGCCACCGCCCCCTTGCCAGTTGACGGCTTTGGAAATGCCGCCCTGTTCGCCGTCAATGACTTTTTTTAAACGCGGCTGGCAATGGGTTTGCGCGTGGTCGCCCATTTCGATGCCGATATAACGGCGGTTCATTTTCTGGGCTACGGCACAGGTTGTGCCTGAGCCTAGGAAGCTGTCTAAGATAAGGTCGTTGGGTTTTGTAGAAAGGATCAAAATTTTCTGAAGCAGTTTTTCTGGCTTAGGCGTATCAAAAACAGTGTTCTCGTTAAAGTCTTTAATCTCCTTTTTTGCATCTTGATTATGACCGACTTCTTCATAAGTCCATACTGTCATTGATGTTGAACCGTCTTTTACCTCACTTAAAAATTTTTTCAAAGAAGGTACGTTATTTCCTGATTCACCAAACCAAATACGATTATCTAAAATGAGTTCTTTCAATTTTGTTTCAGAAGTTGACCAACATCGGCTTTTGGGCGGATTGACAATTCTTCCTGATGGAGTCGTAATTGGATAGTCAGTTGTAGCTGAGTATGTTTTCACTGAAAAATCAGCAGGTTTCCAAACACCACGACAATCATTATCTGGATTTTTATATCTGGCGTTCATATCTTCTGAACGGGGCAATAAATTAGGCCGCCAAGTTTCCTTATTTTTTGCATAAATCAAAATATGGTCATGATTATCGCTTAACCATTTTGCATCATTCTGAGGAGAATATTTTTTCTGCCAAACCACATTAGCCACAAAATTCCCCCGCCCAAACACCTCATCCATCATCACCTTCAAATAATGCGCTTCGTTGTCGTCTATCGTCACCCAAATACTGCCATCCTCGCTGAGCAATTCCCTCAGCAATTCCAAACGCGGGTACATCAGGCTTAACCACAAGGAATGCTCCAGATTGTCATCGTAATGGGTGAAGGCGGAGCGGGTGTTGTAAGGCGGGTCGATAAACACGCATTTCACTTTACCCGCATACAACGGCAACAAGGCTTTCAAGGCTTCCAGATTATCGCCTTGAATCAGCATGTTTTCGGTGTCAGGATCGCCCGCGCCAAGTTTCGGTACGGCTTCCAGCAAGCGGTAAGGCACTTTCTGCACGGTACGCACCGCGTCCTGTTTGTTTAACCAGTCGAGTAGGGGCATGGGTCTTCTTTGCTGTTAAATGTTTGTCGTCCAGATTGGCAGTTGTAGCCAATGACTTGGAAAACCCATCAGATGTGGGTTGATGGAATGATTTTTGATTAATTTGAGTAACTGCTTTTTCCAGTGATGGCCTGGACTCATCAAGTCCATCAAATAAGCCAGCAAGACTAACGTATTGTAAAGTTTGCGCCCGCTGTGTGGCTGATGGTTAAAGCTGCTAACTAATGACGCAGGGCGTTTATTGGGTATTTTTAGGGTGACGGTATAGTCACGGTTCCAAACTCTGGCGTGGTGGGCGCAGTGGTTGCGGAGGGTTGTCAGGTGATGTAAAAAAGTTCTCAGGTTCTTTTCGTCTATATCGTAAATGTCGGCAATGATTTTGCGGTCTTGTCGGTTTTGTAAGTTGTCGTACCACTGGGAAAGTTGACCAATGCTCATCAGCTCAACTATCGCCCAAATTGGCGGCAGTGGTTCTTGGTACTTTTGCGTGAGGTGCTTAATAAATTCTTCACCACTTTGTTTGACTTCATTTTCCAATTTGTTGTACGCCCTGCTGTAGCGGGCGGGGTCATGGAATAGGGCTTGGTTTAAATGCGGGTGGGTGCCGTAGCGCAAGCTGAGCTGGTAGGCAAATTGGGTGCGTAACGAAACTTCAATACGTTCAATGGCATCCATCAGCCACAAGCGCAGTTCCCTATCAAAAATATAGAGGTTTAAGGCATCGTCAAACTGTGTTCCAGGCCGAAATTGATGGCTGCTGTGATGTTGTTCAAACGGCAACCAATAAGCACCCAGACGATAGTAGTTAAGATGGCTTAGGTAATGGATTGCTAATGCTTCATTAGCGACTTGCATTCCCCTGCTTTTAAGTTGTTGTAGCTGATCGTTTAGAGCTAATGGGAGCTTGGTGTAGGGGATTTTTGAGGACATGCTGGAGGCGTTCACTTTTCATACCCCCAGAAACAAGTAACCCTCCGGGGTGCGCTGTTCTTATGGGAAGCGTGGAGGGTGTTGTTGGGCAGTATTATATTGCTTGCCGAGAATAAAGCAAGGTTGGGGTTAATCAAATAACGGGGCCTTGGTTTCATCAAAGCCCCAGTTTTTTGCTCAGTTCGGTTACGGTTTCAGGCCGCATCTTTAATAAGCTGGCGGCTTCCCGCATTAAGGTGTTACCGTTGATAGCGGAAGCTACTAGGGTGCAGGTTAAGGGTTTCATGTTTTTTAGGTTTGCCGACTAAATCCACAAGCGCATCCAAGCTAAGCCCGCGTTGGTCGGCGGCCCAGCGTGGGATGTTTGGGGAGATTTGCAGGGTTTGCATTGCATTATGTTGGATGATTAGTTTGCGAGTGGGCTTTGTGGTCTATCAACAACCGATAAACTTGATACTGGCACAATTTACGCAGTCAAATGCCAGCCGCGAACGCCATACTCTCGCGGCTCATCCTGCTCATCGGTTGGCGCGGTTGGCAATAATATCGTCAACCACGGACGGATCAGCCAACGTGGACAAATCCCCCATATTGTCCAGCTCGTTAGCCGCCACTTTGCGTAAAATGCGGCGCATGATTTTTCC
>JAUYEP010000151.1 GCA_030689765.1 Methylovulum sp. | reverse complement strand
GTCGATGCCAAAATGGCCCGTTTGGTGGGATTTTCCTCCGCGCCGCGCACGAAACTACGGTCGAGTTTGAGCTCATTGAACGGAATGCGCAGCAACTGCTCCAGCGTTGAATAGCCGGTGCCGAAATCGTCAATGGACAGTTTGAAGCCCTTGAGCCGTAAACGGGTCATTACGTCCAGCGCGGTGGCCATATCCGCCATCACACCGGTTTCGGTAATTTCCAGGATCAGGTTTTCAGCCTTGAAACCGGTTGCCTGAATGCTGGCGATAATGAATTCCGGCAGACGGAGGTTCGTTAGCCAGTTGGCCGATAGGTTAACGGCGACAACCAATGGATAACCCCCTTCAGCGATCCGGGAGCCGCCAACCAGCGCCTTGGTGAGCAGCAGCTCGGATAGCGATCCGATAAGTCCGCAGCGTTCAGCCGTAGTGATGAAGATGTCGGGCGACACCGGCTTACCGCCGCGTTGCCAACGGGCCAACGCTTCCAGACCCACCACCCGCAACGTCGCCGCATCCACTTTGGGTTGGAAATGCACGTCAAATTCGTCATGTAGGATGCCATCCCGAATATCATCCGGCGAAACGGTTATTGTTGTGCGGGCTACCGGAGCCGTCTGGGTTGAAACACAAGGCATACTGAGCATTTCCAGGAACGCCTCCCGCATCACCGGTTTTTTCAACGCACCGCGCAAGCGTATGCCCTTGGCGCGAAGCAGTTCGACAGCCGTCTGCAACAATTTGTCCTCAACGCCACTGACCAGCATGATACATTTTTGGTAGCCGCCATCGGCCAGCCGACGCAGGAATTCGATGCCGTCCATACCGGGCATGTTAAGATCGCTGATGAGCAGGTCTATGCCGTCCGATCGGGCGATTTCCAGCAGGGCTGTTTCGGCGCTATCGACCGCCAACACCTCGTTAATATTGAAACTGTCCAGCAATATGCCGATTTGGCGACGGGCGACAGGATCGTCGTCAACCACCAGCACACGATGCGGCAGAAATCCTGCTGCTGCCGATAAGCCGTAGCCATCAGCGGCAGCCGGCGGCGACACGGTAAGCCGCGCCGCAGCAAGCTCCACGTCGCCCAGCAGATGTTCAAGTTCGATATAGAGCATTTCCGCCGCCGCCAGCCGATCTCCCTTAGCTGCATCCTCGATACTTTCAGCCAGACTGGCGAAACGTAGCGCGCCCACCATGCGTGCCGAAGATTTGAGTTTGTGCATGACCAGCGCTAGGGCGCGGCCGTCACCCTCGTCAAGATAACGGCGGCAAACGGAAAAATCGCCGTGCGCCGTAGCGGTAAACAGATCGACAAGCCCAAGCACCTGCCTAGGCTCTGCGCTGCCGATGACGTTGAGTAAATAACTGATATCCAGCGTGGCGCCAACGGTCTTTGCCGACGCTTCGGATTCGCCATTTGTCGGGGGAAGCAGCAATGCAAGCGGCGAGGCGCCGGGCAGCCACCGTCCCAACATACTGCGCAATGCATCCAGCTCGATGGGTTTGGGCAAGGTATCGTCCATACCGGCCTCCCGGCACAGTGCCAGTTCTTCCGGATATTGCACCGCAGTGATGGCGATGATAGGCACATAAGCTCCGCTTTCCCTTTCATTGGCGCGAATGGCGCGGGTCAGTTCCATGCCATTCATGCCGGGCATGTTGCGGTCGGCCAGTATCAGATCGTGGCCGCCTGCCTGCCATTTTTCCAGCGCTACCGCACCATCGGAGGCGATATCGGCATTAAAGCCCAGTGCGTCAAGCTGCATACGCAACACCGCCTGGTTGGCAGGGTTATCCTCGGCAACAAGAATACGGCGTCGCCCGGCCTTGATCTGAGGCTCTGTAATGACCGGCATGGTGGGCGCGGGAGACGGCATATCCGGCAACATATCGGCATCGGCCCGCTCGAACAGGTTCCCAATCAATCGGGTGAGCAACCTACTTTCCTTTGTGATGGCGTCGATTTGCCGGCAGGTTTCGGCATCCTGAGTTGTGTTAATTTGCAGGGTTTGGCTATGGCTGAACAGGGCCTGCAGTGACGTGCGCATCTCCAAGCCCCAACCGGCAAGGAATTCAGATTGGCTGCAATTAGCGCGTTCCGCAGTATCCCGTGCCTTCTGCAAATCATTGACAAGCTGCTGCTGGACATGCCTTAGCCGTGCCGCTTCGATAATGGCGGCATAAGTGGCGGTGAAGGTTTGCAGGAAATCTGCGATCGCTTTATCGTAACCGCCGGGGCGGTTGGCAAGTCCTGCCACACCAACCAGCGCCTCACCTTTATGTACGGGCATGCCCAGAAAGGCGGCTAGTGGAGGCTCTTCGGGCAAGTCGTCACTAAGGCAAAGATCATTGGCGATGACGGTTTCGCCGGTGCGCAGCACCGTGCCGAACAGCGTGTCAAGATTGTGGGACACCATGCCATTGGCTTGGGGTTCAAAAGGGTGTCGCTGGCCTGGGATGCCGGAAATAGCATGGGCCTCCAGGTAGGGTTTGCCATCTGGGTCAAAAAGCGCTTCACAAAGAAAGCCGTAGGCGCTGTCAGTCAACAGCAACAGGCCATCCAACAGCAATGCGCTGGTGGCGGCAATATCCTGGCTGGTGACGAAACACTCTAGCGCTTGGCGCAATAGACCCAGCAACCGGATCTGACGATCCCGTTCCGCTTGCCCGCGCTTCTGCCCGCTAATATCAGTACGGATGGCAAGGTATTGCTCCGGTTGACCACGCTCGTCTAGCACAGGAAAAATAGTGCTTTGCACCCAGTAGGAACTGCCGTCTTTCCGCCGATTTTGCATTTCACCCCGCCAAATCCGCCCTTGCGAAACCGTTCGCCACAGCTCATCGAAAAACGCGGGCGGGTGGTGACCGGATTTGACGATACGGTGGTTACGTCCCAGCAATTCCTCACGGTTGTAGCCCGAAACCTCGCAAAACTTCTGGTTGACATCAACGATGGCGCCGTCGGCTGCGGCGATGGACACGATGGCATGTGCATCAATCGCCGCACGGAAGTTTTCGAAACACTGCCATGCCTGTTGCCGCTGATGATACGCCGTTGAGGACAAACGAAACTGCCTGGCCCGCGCCGTCACGGCGGCCACCAGCAAACGCGTATCGACCGGTTTGATGAGATAGTCCTCGCCGCCGGCATAACGGGCGTCAAGTTGATGGCCAACATCGGCATAGGCGGAAAGGTAGAGTACCGGTAGGTGGGCGAAACGCTTGTCCCGGCGTAGCAGGGCGGCAAGATCGGTACCTCGGCAGGCGGGCATTTCCACATCCAGCACACAGGCTTCGGGAGCGAATTCTTCCATAAAATCCAGTACCGCCACAGGATCGTCGGCGGCCAGCACCTCAAAGCCAACGTGCCGCAGCACGCTGGCATGCAGGTTTAAAACAGCGGCGTCATTATCAATAAGCACGACGCGATAAGCGGCTGATGGCGTCCATGCCAGACCGGACAATTCGGCAATCAGGCGCGGTATATCCGGCGGAGTATCAAGCAAAACCCGCGCACCGAGTTGCCGAGCCTTGATCTGGGCGCAAAAATCACGGGTATCGGCCAAAACTACCAGCAAAGGTGAGGCGGCAAGACCGCCGCCTGTCATCGGCAATAGGGCGGCGATACGCTCTGCGTACCCCATCAGCCAGCTTGCGGTGACCAGCAGGATCGTCTGCCCAGTGCGGCAAGCATCAACCGCGTCATCTATGGCGCCCGCCCGTATCACGGTGAACCCTAAGGCAGCCAAGCTCCCCGCTAAATCCATACCATCAACGGCAAGCTCGCCGACCAGCACGAACCGCCAGTCTTCGGGACACGCAGGCAGAAAATCCCGTTCCACCAGCGTCTCCAACTGTCCCGTCTCCAGGAGATCAGCCAACGCTGTGGCGGCTCCCAGGACGTATTTCAGCCGGGCATCCGTGGGTGCATCATGGACAAACTTGCCAAGCAACCCAGCCAGCTCCCCCGCCCGACCAACAGCTTCCAGCCACTGGGTGCGCCTGCATTCATCAATAGCCTGTGCCGCAACATGCGCCAGACGGAGGCCGCGAAGCCGGTCCCAACCGCCAACAGCCAGCTTGTCCACCAATTCGCGCAGCTCCCTGGCAACTTCACGCAGACTTGCTTTCATACCTGCAATCTTCTGCTCAGATGCTCAACCAACGAACGCAGGACGGCGAAGGGAATCGGCTTGGGATAAACTGGAATGCCGGGGGGAAGCCCGCCTTGCGCTTCGATCTCAGAGGCGGTCAACGCCGTGACAACGATAATGCTTGTTTGTGCTGCCGGCGGCATCTTCAGGCGACGGAGCATTTTAAAACCATCCATTTCTGGCATGACCAGATCGGTAATGATCAGGTCTGGGGTATGGCGACCGATCAGCATCAAGCCTTCAAAGCCGTCCTCCGCCGTCAATAAGCGCACAGGCAAGCCCCATTCAGCGAACTGGCGACGATATATTTCCCGCTGCACCGGGTCGTCTTCCACCACCAGCACCTTGAGCAATTCCGGCGCGGGGCCCACACCGAGGACGGCCTGTTGCCGCAAGCGCATCGCCTCGACCGCATCGACCGCGATGCGCCGGTGACCGCCGGCGGTTTTCCAGGCAGGCAGCGTCCCTGTTTCGACCCAGGCCTGCACCGTTGACAAAGCGACGCCTAGCCGGGCTGCAGCTTCGCGGGTGGAGAGGAATTTTTCCGGTTGGACGGTACTAATTTTGTTCATCGAAATATCTTGCTGGTCTGAAACCTCCCCCTTCAGGGGGATTTCTTAAAGTTGACAACGATGCGCCAGCATGCGTTCTACTGTTCTTGAGCTTCGGGAATTGCGGCCGGAATCAGGACTGCCAGATTCCGGCCGCAATATGCCCGAGCGTTTTAATTTGCCTTTGTGGGAAGCCCCTCTGTTTTGATGGGCCGACCTTAATCATGCCCAGTGCATTCAAGCCTTCGGCGACGTCATTTTGTTGATGGCCAGATCAAGTTCAGCCTTGGTTTTTTAATCGTATCATTTGCCATTAAAAGATCAAACTTAAGATTGATGCTTCGATTAAGGAATGGGCATGAAACAAATTCGGCAACTGTAGGTGCGGAATTTGTTTCATGCCCATTCCTAAGCCACATCTCTTCCGATAATTTAAGCGCCCTGTTTTCTTGCCTTAACCGGTCAACACATTCATTACAGCGGTTTCATTCGTCGTTAATAATTTAAGTCGGGTACGGACAATGCTTAACCTGTCCCAACTTGAGTGGCTAGCCTTAATGAAGAATGAAACCGCTGTAACATATTGGTTTGAATAGATTAACGCCGCTTCTGTATTTTCAAGCCGCGCCATTTCGGTGACAGCCCAGCCGTAATCAGTTACGCCGTGTCCGACAGCAACCTGAACGGCGTCCTGTTCTTTGTCTGTGGCCATTGAAAACCCCCGTGCGTTTTTATGATTCCCGCTTAAAATTCTTCCCATTCATCGCTAACAGCCACTGGCTGGCGGGCTTTTGGTTTAGCCGCCGTTCTGCTTGAACTGATCGGTGCATTGATCGCAGACATGATGTTGGCTGAATAGTCTTCAGTTGCCTGGCGTCCTGGTGGATTGCCAAGCCTGAACTGACCGACGGTGGCCAACAGGTTTTGCGCCTGCTCTTCCATCGATTCTGCGGCGGCTGACGCTTGTTCCACCAGCGCTGCGTTTTGCTGGGTCACATTATCCATTTGGGCGATGGCCTGATTGACCTGTTCAATACCGGCGCTTTGTTGGGTTGATGCCGCAGCTATTTCGGCCATTATCGATGTCACGCTACGGATGGAAGTGACAATTTCTTCCATCGTTTGACCGGCCTGTGCGACCAGTTTGGTGCCATCCTGGACTTTCCCCACCGAATCATGAATGAGTTCTTTGATTTCTCCGGCTGCTTTCGCGGCGCGTTGGGCAAGATTGCGCACTTCTACCGCGACCACGGCAAAACCCTTGCCTTTATCGCCCGCACGGGCGGCTTCCACGGCGGCATTGAGGGCAAGGATATTGGTCTGGAAAGCAATATCATCAATGACCGAGATGATGTCGCCGATTTTGTGTGACGACTGGTTAATGTCCTCCATCGTCAAAACCACTTGCCCCACCACATTGACGCCTTTAGCCGCGATGTCCGAGGCTTCAACAGCAAGCTGGCTGGCGTGGTTGGCGCTTTGGGTGTTTGCCCGGACTGTAGAGGTCAGCTCTTCCATGCTCGCGGCGGTTTGTTCGATACTGGCGGCCTGCTCTTCGGTGCGGTGCGACAAATCGTTATTGCCTGCCGCAATTTCCCCCGCCGCGGAATGGATGATGTCAGATGCCTCAATAATTTGGCTGATGATGCCCTTAAGTTTTTCCACCGTGGTATTCGAATCATGCTTCAGTTGACCAAAGGCGCCTGAATAGTCATTAGTGATTTTTTCCGTCAGGTCGCCGCGAGCCAGCGCTTCCAGCACGCGCACGACTTCATTCAAGCCGGTGGAACTGGTTTCCATGAGTTGGTTAATGCCCCTCCCCAGCGCCAGGAAGAAGCCTTCTTTGTCCTGTTCGCTAATGCGCTGGCTAAAATCGCCTAACGCTGCGCCATCGACAACCTTGGCGATTTCCTGCTCGACTTTAGCCTCCACACTCCTGTCCAGCCATTCGGCGACAAAACCAATGCGCCCACCGTCTTCATTGAATACTGGATTGGCCACCACGACCAGATTGTGGCCGCCGATGATAGATTCCGAACGGAATGGGCCGGTTAACTTTTCCAGCATGCCGCGTTGATGGGCTGGGTTTTTATGGAAAAAATCGATATTGGCGCCCATCATTTTATGGGCATCGAAATCCGGCAACTGCTTGCGGATATCCAGTTCCGCCTTGTTGAACATGTTCTGGACGGAACGGTTCATATAGATGATATTAAATTTGGCGTCGGCGATCATCACGCCCGATTGGGCATTGTCGAGCGCCCGGTTAATCCGCGCGGCATCTTCAGTCACCTGCCGGAATTCAGCCAATTGCGAACTCAGCTTGACTTGCATGATATAAATGCCGCGCAACAAATCGCCTAATTGATCATTTCTGTCCAAATTAAGGTGATTCCTGAATTTTCCTTCCCCCATGCAATAAAGCACATATATACCCGCTTCTATCGATCTGAGCATATCACGCGCCAAACTGATATTGATAGCCGTGGCTGCAACCGCCAAAATAGCGACAGTGGCTAACAGCGGATATTGCTGTGACAAAAACAACTGGTACATAAACAGGCCGATGGGCACCAAAAAAGCCGCCAGGCTGAACGCCACCCGCTTTGGGATGGCTGACTCTTGAACTGTTTTAACCCTGGCCGCCAAACCCGTAGGCCTTAGCTTTGCGGTATTGGCATCCAGCTGCTTGTACAAGGCTTCTGCCTTGCTGATTTGTTCGCGGCTTGGCGCATAACGCGAAGAAAGATACTCAACCAGCTCCCCGTTTTTATAGACCGGAACAACATTGGCTTCAACCCAGTAATAATCGCCGGACTTGGCCCTGTTTTTCACAGGAGCAGTCCAGGGCCTGCCCTGTTTTAGCGTCGCCCATAAATCCGCAAAAGCAACCGCCGGCATATCAGGGTGACGGATTATATTATGGTTGGCGCCTATCAATTCTTCGCGGGTATAACCGCTGATGGCGACAAACGCATCGTTGGCGTAGGTGATACATCCTTTCAAATCGGTTCGGCTAACCAGGATTTCGCCTTTTTTCATCAGGACTTCTTTATCAGTTACTGGCATATTTATTTTCATCTTAATTCCGCCTTAAATATTTTCTTTAAAAGTAAAGTGATGTCATTAGTATCGTAGGCAGGCGGTTTTGCCCACCCTACCTGACTAAATGCTGTCGAATAAATAATATGATGAAAATGACGATAAGTCCATTTTTAAGTTCAGGCAGGGCGCTTCACTTTGCCCTACGCAAGGGTGTGCAGGATGAATACAGCCAACGTGGATTTCATGCAATGCAGATGCTTAACCGCGCTGGGCATAAATAAAAAAAACCGCCCCCAGTTTCCCAAGGGCGGTTCATTTAATCTGTGTTTAACAGTACACAGTTAAGCCGTTTGTGTGTCCCAGTTTAACGCATCAAAACTATTTACTTGCCGATGTTCAGCGTCAACATCCAGCATACTGTCCCGGCATAGCCAAACCGTTTCAAACCCAGCCTCGCGTGCCGCATCGAGTTCTTCTTTAATATCTGATAAAAAAACAATCTGCTGCGTTGGATAGCCGATGTGCCCGGCTATTTTTTTGTACGATTCCGGCTCACGCTTACCGCCGATATGGGTATCAAAATAACCGGAAAAAAGCGCGGTTAAATCGCCATATCCGGTATGCGCAAACAACAGTTTCTGCGCATGGACTGAGCCTGACGAATAGACATATAAATCCAGCCCTTGCGCTTTCCATGCTTTAAGTTTTTCAGCGGCATCCCTGTAGACATGCCCGTTAAAATCCCCCTGCCGGTAACCGGCTTCCCAGATCAAACCCTGCAATGACTTGAGTGGCGTTGCTTTTTTGTCTTCGTCTATCCAGGCTAACAGTTGCGCTATGATTTGCCCAGCGCCCGACACGCCCGCTTCTTTGCTTACTTCGTCCAGCAATGCCTTAACTTGTGGGTCGTGTTCATGACTGCGGACAAAATCGGCCAGATGTGCGCGGGCATAGGGAAACAAAACGTCTTTTACAAACGACAAGGATGATGTGGTGCCTTCAATATCAGTGACAACGGCTTTAATCATGACAGTCCAGCAACGGTTTGATCCAGGGTTGGGAATGTGCTGGCAATCGGATTGCCGGTAAACGTGGCAACCCAACCGTATGCCGTGGTAAACAAACGTATCGTTTTAAAATGCGGGTTTTCCCCCATGTCAAACCAGTGCGTAGTGTTGGCGGGTACGCTGATCAAATCACCCTGCTCACACAGTACCGCATACACTTTATCGTCAACATGCAGATAAAACAGCCCACGGCCTTCGATAAAAAAGCGCACTTCAAAATCATCATGGATATGTTCAGCCAGAAATTTTTGTCTGAGCGCCACCTTTTCCGGATGATCTGGCGTAACGTGAATAACATCAATGGATTGAAAGCCATACTGTTCTTTTAAGCGGCCAATCTCGTCAGCGTAAGCGGCGATTACCGTCTCCTGATCGGCGCCGCTAGCCAGTTCAGGGTGGGTTGCCCAGCGCTCAAACTGTACATTCAGTGTGTTTAGCTGATCCTGGATGGCGTTAAAACCGGTGTATCGCTCACCGTGCCGGGGTTGGCTGCCAATGGTTTCTGACAGGTTATATATAGTTAACATACTCATTGATCTTTGACTCCGTATAGTTGTAATTCACATGCAAATAAAAAATCCAGCGCCTCAAGATGGCGTAGCGTTTCGTCTACCGACACACCCCAGGTATAAAGCCCGTGACCGGCAATAATATAAGCGTGACAAATAGCCTGCTTGTCCAGATATTGCCCGACTTCCGCAGCTAAACGGGGTATATTCTGGTCGTTGGCAAAAATCGGCACAACGATGCGGCTTTTATGCGTCGTAATGCCATTAAACGCTTTTAAAAGTTCATAGTCTTCCAGCACACATTCGTTGTTAAACAACCGTGAAATCAATACCGAATTCAGCGAATGCGGATGTAACACCGATTTTATCTCTGGAAAACGCTGGTAAATTGAAGTGTGCAGTACGGTTTCCGCAGAGGGTTTTTTGCCGTCTAATGACTGGGCATCGGCATCAATAAGCATAATGTCATCGGTCTCTAAATGCCCTTTATGCCTGCCGGAGACGGTAATGGCGATACTGCCGTCCGGCAGACGTGCAGAAAAATTGCCGCTGGTTGCAGGGATCCAGCCTTTGCTGTCGATAAAACGTCCGGCAGCTATCAGTTGGTTTGCTGAAATAAAAAAGTCTTCGGTATAGGTCATGTCAGTTAAAATTATAAGGCTTAATGCAAGGGGCTTACCTTAGCAGATTATGTTTACCGTGTTTTTACGGGCGTTAAATATTTTAAGTTGCCAGTTGATTTGTACTCTCGTTGGATGCCATGACTGCCAGTCCTTTGAGGACTGGCAGTCATCATGTGCCAAAATATGTCGTGCGTGTTCCTAAGCTAATAAATCGTCCACCGGAAGGTACGAAAAATCCCATAATACGATTGTTCCGGTTGTTTTTTTGTGCCTTTCGTGGGCTTCTTATCTTAAATGGGGGGGTGTTGCAGATAACGGCGCAATAAATCCAGTGCCAATAACGCGGCCTGATTCTGCTTACGTTTGATTAACCCTGCGACCGACTGGCTCGCCGGATGGAACTGTCCATTCGCCAATAAAACGGTATGTAAAACTATCAGCTTGTTTTTGTCCTGCAATGCGTCTAAATCACCGGCATAAAGTTGGACCAGAACAAAATCGGCACCGCTGATTTTTTGTGCCGCCAACGCAATTTCTTTTGCCGTCGCCATCAAATCATCATGGGTGATGGCAACCTGGAGTTTTTGCGCCAGCCGTTCCAAGGAACGCTCGTAACGGGTTTCCAGTAGCCACGGTGAGCCGATACACAGGCCTGCCATCAAGCCCTGAGTGGCGGTTTCGACTAGCGCTAGCGTGTGGTTACCGGCCTTCATCAACTGATCGACGGCATAGACCAGATCACCTGTCATTTCGCCCGGCCTATCAACGGCAAACACTGAGTCCCCCAGTATTCCGGTAATGTTGGCAACCAACGCCATCATATCCGCATTGGGATAATGCGCTGGAAACAGTAACTTGGTTTGCACATCATTAAGGCTGGCGCGAAAACCCAGTTGAACCTGGGCTGGGATGTCAATATTGTTTATATGCTGCTGAATGACTGATTCGCCGATACCAAACGTTTTAATGCTGACCAAGGTACTGGGTTGTAATGAAAAACGCTGATCCAGGTACGGTTGTATTTTTTTAAGAAAAATCGGGCGCATTTCTGATGGCACCCCCGGTAAAAAGACAAACCAGCACCGACCATGCTGCATGGCAAATCCCGGCGCAGTGCCCACTTCATTATCGAGCCGCTGCGCACCTTTGGGCAGCATGGCCTGTTTTCGGTTGGGTTCAGGCATCACCCGGTTCCGGTTGCTGAAAAACTGCTGGATTTGCGCAAAGGCAACGGCATCAAATTCCAGGGGAAGATCAAACGCTTTGGCGACCGCAACCGCCGTTAGGTCGTCACTGGTCGGTCCTAAACCTCCAGTGCAGACACAACAATCAGCCCGCAAAGCAATTTCCTTAAGCAAACCCACCAGATCATCCAGCTTATCACCAACGGCGGTATGCCGCGTCACCGTAAAGCCTAGCTGTACAGCCTGCTGCGACAGCCACGCCGCATTGGTGTCGACCGTTTGTCCGGTCACAATCTCTTCGCCTTGCGAAAAGATTTCTAAGGTTGGGTTCATTCAGCAACTCCTGTGTTCAGGATTATCAAAAATTGTCCCGCATTGAACAGCTTGGCTAATAATAGACACTTTTAATTTATTTGCGTTGCCCTTATTGTATGAATTCAAGCCTGATGAATATAGAACAGCACTGGTTAACCGACGTTATCCGAATACCTTCACCAAACTTTGATGGACGACCCGACCAGCAAGATATTTCCTTAATAGTGATCCACTGCATCAGCCTGCCGCCCGGCCACTTCGGCAACCATTATATAGACCAGTTGTTCTGTAACCAGCTTGCCCCAGACGATCACCCGTATTTTAAAGGCATTTACCAACTAAAGGTATCTGCACATGTGTTGGTCAAGCGGGATGGGACGTGTGTGCAATACGTGCCCTTCGACAAACGCGCCTGGCATGCGGGACAATCAAATTACTGTGGGCGCGGGCGGTGCAATGATTTTTCGATTGGCATTGAGCTGGAAGGGACAGAATTAATAGTCTATACCGACCGGCAATATGAGCAGCTTGCAAGCGTCATTGGGCTTTTGCTTAAAGCGTACCCTGAATTATCGCGCAGCCGCATTGCCGGGCACAGCGACATTGCGCCCGGGCGAAAAACTGATCCGGGCGCATCTTTTGACTGGAAGAAATTAGGGGATTTATTGGAGGATTAGGACGTAGGGTTTCATTGTTACGATTGTGGCGGTTTGCTGGCGAAACTGCGAAAGGGGTTGCTTCGGGCTAGGGGGGGACACCCGCAGGTGAGGCTTTGCCTGCCACACAGATACGGTTAAGGAAGTCCACTACCGACAAGCCCAGTTCATGGGCCATGTTGACAGGGACGGCGTTACCGATCTGCTTATACTGGGAAGTCAACGCCCCCTTAAATTGCCAGTCATCAGGGAAAGTTTGGATACGTGCGTATTCGCGCACGGTAAACGGTCGGGTTTCTTCGGGATGGCAGCGTTCCGTCTGCTTTTGCGCCGGTGCGCAGGTTAGCGTCAGGCAGGGTTCATCCCAGTGCATACGCCGCGCCATGCCGGTTTTGCCACCGCCCAGGTAGTAGCTTTTCTGCATGTACGCTTTTTGTATGTCTTCGGGTAAATTACGCCAGTAGCCGCCGGGCGGCACTTGCGCCATGACTTCTGATTTTTTGGTGGGGTAGTTTTGGCCTGGTGATGGGGGAGCATCGCAGGCAAACAATTCACCCGCTTTCAGCGCGTCCTTAAGCGTATAAATTTTCTGGTAAGGGCGGGGCCAATGGAAATCAACCAAATTGGCAAGATCGTTGCGGATGGCAATGATCAACAAACGTTCACGCTTCTGCGGCACGCGGTAGAAAATGGCTTTCATCAGGTGCGGCCCGAGCAGCGTGTAACCCAGTTCGTTAATGACGGAGCGTATGTTTTCCAGTGTCTTGCCCCCATCATGACTGAGCAATCCGCGGACATTTTCTGCCATAAACAGTTTGGGGTTGGTCTCTTTGACAGCACGGGCAAACTCGAAAAACAGCGTGCCACGCGCATCCTCAAAGCCCATTTTTTTGCCGGCATAACTGAACGCTTGGCAGGGAAAGCCGCCAGTCACCACATCAATTTGGTTGAGATAAGGGGTAAAATCGAGTTTGGCAATATCGCCGCATTGTACGTTCCAATGTGGGCGGTTAGCGCTGAGGGTGGCGCAGGCATCCTTGTTAATTTCGTTGAATAGCACAGTATCCAAGCCTGCCTTTTCCAGGCCGATTGCCAGCCCACCCGCCCCCGCGAACAGCTCAATGGTTTTGTAAGCATGGATGGCGGTGATGTCCTGGCGCTGGGAACTATCAAAGATGAAATGTAATTCTTCAAATTGCCGGAGTTGCCCCTTGCTGTAGAATCGGTAATTGTTCATGGGATTGCGGGTGGAGGGCAGTTTGCCGCTGTTATCCCAACGGCGCAAGGTTTCTTTGGAGACGCCTAACATATCGGCAACTTGTGCTACAGAGTACATAATCAAACCTTACCCCTTCAAGCCAGACAAAGACAATCCATATCCGCCGCCACGCGGGTGGGAAGGACTGAATCTTCAAGGCATCCGGTCGCCAAAATGGCTTGGCCCAGTTGCTGGATGACGGGGACAGACACGCTGTTGCCCAGCAATTTCATCCAGCGGCTGCGTGCCTCAGGCAGCTGGAAATCCTTTGGGAAACCTTGGATCAAACAAGCTTCTTCTTTGGCGATTTTCCGAAACTGTTGTTTGTGAAAAATTTCCTTTAAAAACGATTGTTTATAGTCGTGATCGTTATCAGCATCAACATCTTTCAGGGCGACAAAATCGTTGCTGTCACTCGCCACCAAAGTGGGGAAGGCTTCCGATTTCGGCAAAAACACACGGTTCACACCTTCAATCCCTGTGCTGATTTTGGTGTATCTGAATTCATAGCGGATTTCACTGCACACCAGGACATTTTTCTCGACCAGCGCAGCCAACACTTTTTCAAACGCGATACGGGCCATTTTCAATTCGCGGCATTCTTTCAAGGCATCCAAGGTGATTTCTTCCTCTGTTGCTTGTGCCAACACCAATTGTTCGAGGGCATCCAATTCAAAATCACGGTAAGGATTGATCGTGTAGGTATAATCCACTTTTTTGAAAATGCCCAAATCTACCAAGGCTTCCAATTCTGCCGCTTGGATAGTGCGGTCCAGCCGCTGGAAATGCCCCAGAGATAAGGGGTTGCCATCTAATCTGCCGTATAGGCGTTTACGGCGGTTGCTTAACAGCAAGTAACAGATTTGCTGTTGCCTTTCCGTAGTGGGCAACAAATCCCACGAATGGATAGTGGTCGGGCCATTGCGGATGTCGTTGAACAGGAAAAAATCATTCATGCCGTTGCTTTTGCGGTAGCGTTTTTTGTCCGCCACCGTATCGCCAAACAAATCCATCGTTTCGCCCAAGCCAATTGCCGCCGTGCGCTTTTCGCCACAATCTTGCAGGACATCAACCAGTTTCAACGTGTTTTTTTGCGGAGCGGGCAAGCGGAATTTGTGCAAATGCGCTTCGTGCCGGAAGCCAATGATGTACACCCTGACCCGATCTTGCGGTACGCCGTAATCTGATGAATTCAGGACAAAATGGCGGGCAAAATAACCCGCTTTGCCTACGCGCTCCAAAATGTAGGCGAGCGCGGCTTGGTTTCTGGGGTCTGCCAAGCCTTTCACGTTTTCAAAGATAAACGCTTTCGGGCGGGCTTGATTGAGCAGATAAAGCGTGTCATTCCACAACTGCCCACGGTCATCATCAAAACCTAAATTTTTGCCCGCAATCGACCAGCTTTGGCAAGGTACGCCTGCCGTTAAAATATCATGGATGGGCAGGCTTTTGATTTGGGTAATATTGCCCAGATTCAGGTGGGCGGCTTCACCAAAATTGCTGCAATAGGTGCTGATGGCATCATTGTTGATTTCGCTGAAACCAAGACAATGCCCGCCTAGATTGCTTAAAGCCAAGCGGAAGCCGCCGATACCTGCGAACAAGTCGATGAAAGTAAATTGTTTGGTAATCGTCATAGTGGTTTATTTGAGCAAAAAATCATCCGCATCGGGAGGCGGTTCCATGCCTAAAAATTCGCGGTAAATCCGTTCCCGGTAACCTTTGCCCAGCTGGTTTACTTCATTGACAAAATGCGCGTAAGTTCCATTGCCGCCAATAAAATCCCAAAATTCATCGCCAATCAACACGCAAGGGCCGGCACACATATCGAACCACCGCTTAGGAAACGCCCATTGGTAATCTTGCTTATTTGAACCGTAAGGATTGTAGGGCAATGCGTAAAATGCACCCGCCACGGGTGCGGGTTCCATCGCCAGCAATTTGAACATTTTTTCCTTGCTGACTTTGGTTTGGTCGCTGTTGGGCAACGGGCCTTTCAATTCAAAGGCATAACATTGGTTGGTTGCGGTATTGCGGATAAACAGATCACAGATCACGGTAACGGGAATCGGGTTGCCTTGTCCGGCCTTTATATAAGCCAATTCCATTTGCCAATTGGGCGGTGATTTGTCTTGACCTTTCTGGCTGTGTTCCAGCTTGTTCAATATTTCTTGAATCCTCCGCAGACGCTCATCACCGACAGTACCCGTAATGGCATGGCCTGTGGCACATTCGCCATGCGCTTCCTTAGCGACAACTTGGGCGAGCTTTTCCCAAACACCGCCAAACGGGGTGACAAACCGACGTTCAAAATGTGAGCCTTTAAAAATCTCATCAGGAACCAAAGCCGCATACAATGGCTTTTGCGAATGGTGTTTCTCTTTGATAAAAGGGTCTTCAACGAGAACTTTATTCATTACACGATTCATCATCGTATTAATGACTTGCTGGATAGCCTTGGCAACCTTGTCTGTATCCGTCATTATCTGGTTTTCCTCTTGACGGTTTGTTTTTCAGTTTCAGGGGCGCGTAATGCTACGGAATACATATCCAACCTTTAATAACTTTATACATGGTTACTATTATAATCAAGAAATGGGACGTTTGGCTATAACACAGGCAAGCCGTGACGGTTTATGCCAATTATGGAAAAGCGCATGACTGACCGCATCGACCAGGCTGCGCGTTCGCGCACGATGGCGGCTATCCGCAGCAAAGATACGAAACCGGAGAAATGGGTGCGCTCTGCCTTGCACCAACAAGGTTTCCGCTTCCGGTTGCACAACAAAAAACTGCCCGGTTCACCTGACCTGGTATTGCGCAAGCA
The DNA here is from genome assembly GCA_030689765.1 of Methylovulum sp. GTDB lineage: Bacteria > Pseudomonadota > Gammaproteobacteria > Methylococcales > Methylomonadaceae > Methylovulum. The sequence continues at coordinate 203 of JAUYEP010000151.1, read as the reverse complement.
CCATGCCGTCATATTCATCAACGGCTGTTTCTGGCACCAGCACGAGGGCTGCAAGGCAACACATCTCCCTAAAACACGGCAAGAATTTTGGGCAAATAAATTTGCCCGGAATGTCGCGCGTGACCAGAAAGTGCTCTACCAACTCAAAGTGCTGGGCTGGCGTGCAGCTATCGTCTGGGAATGCGGGTTGAAAAAGAAACTGA
>JAUYEP010000140.1 GCA_030689765.1 Methylovulum sp. | reverse complement strand
ATCCTTAAATGGTTAATTGTTTAGATAGGGCTGTTACAGCGTTTTCAACCGTCGAGTGTTGTCTTGTGGGAGGTTGCATCGCAACGTCCCCACGCTTTCGAGATTGTGAAAGTATTCAATATAAAGCTGATAACCACGAAGGACACGAACGACTGCATGGATGCAGGAGGTAGGGCAACGCAGGAGCAGTTGCCGAGAGCACGAAGTTTTAATATATTGATCGTGTGATTATTTTCTTCGTGTCCTTCGCGATCTTCGTGGTTAATAATGTATATTCACGAATACTTTCACAGTCTCTTGCGTGGTTTAAGGCACACATTAAACATAAAAACGCTGTAATTATTGTGGCATAGATATTGTATGATTTTATGGAATTGCCGTTATGCCATTACAGGCATAACGATTTTTTTTAAAAATCCCTGATGAGTTTATTATTAAATGCCCAAGTTGAACACCCATTTTTTCTTTGGTAGCATTCGGGCTTTATTGATTTAATCTTGAATTGTGATGAATGATAATAATAAAAATTGTGACCTTTGTGGTCTGGTCGTTGAAGTCGATGGTTTCAGGTTGCTCACGAAAGAGGGTGACAAGGCATTTTGTTGTGAAGGATGTAAAGGCATTTATGAAATGCTGAACGAAGATGAGGCCCTACCCGAATCTGATGAATCAAATTAACCGTTACACTATGTTATTATCTTGGCGGGAGAAAAAAGAATGTCACATACGCATGGCAAACAAGTAATGCAAGGCATGGCTGAAGGCCATAAATCAATGGGCCCACAACTTGTTCAAAGAACAGTGGCGTCCGCAACCGTTCATACAGGAAGGCAACTTATGAAAAATATAGCTAAACATCCCGCGCTGGTATTTGGTCTTGGCATGGTAACCGGCTACCTGATCTACAAATACAGAAAAGAGATTATTTCAAGCACCACCAAAGCCGTCGATGCCGGTAAAGATTTTGTCCTGAACCAAAAAGAGAATCTGGAAGATATTGTTGCAGAGACTCAAGAAGACGCCAGTTAATCTTAACGGCATTTTTTAAGCTTGTGATAAACGGGTGGTCCCCTAACGGTTAGGGATCCCCCGTTTTTTCTTTTACTTTGTGTGTTTGTTTTAACTTATGGCTATCCAGAAACAATTTGTTTTACGCTACCGCGAAGAAGGGCACATCCGCTTCCAAATCCCTGTTCAGTTTTGTGAATCAGTCACGGCTAAGGCATTAACGGAAGCACTTTTAAAATTGGATGGCATTTACCGCGTCAACCTTTATCCGAGCCAGAAAAAACTATCAATCCGTTATCAGGAAACCGTCTGCGATTTTAAAACCCTGTGCGTGTTGCTTTTTCAGATTATCGCTGATCTGGAGAAAAGGGTATTGCATGAAAATAAAGTGATAGCCGTCACCAAACTCTCATCCATAAAGGCTAAAGTCAAAAATTTAAGCATCAGCAAGTGGTTTAGCCAAAGGTATGATGACGCCAGGGAAACACTGCAAGCCGCTAAAATTTTAACTAACGTGGGTTTAAAAAATAAGAAAGCCCTTGTTCCTGAAAAAGCCTTGATTGATTTTTTCAACGACATGTTGGCACTTTTTTTGATAAAGCTGCATTGGGAACACATCACTAAATATTGGATTCCCAATCCCATAAAGTACCGTTATGAATGGTTGGCGGTGTCTTATATGGTCTTTTTATTGATGCGTTCGCGTCATCCAAAATAGCAGAATAGGTTAGGGACAAGCACGACACATTTCGGTGACATGATGGCTGCCAGTCCTTTAAGGACTGGCAGCCATGACATTTATCGATTTGAAAAACCAACTTGACAAAGTTATTTTATGCCCATTCCTAACCTACTACCTTCCCCACATTCCAAAACACAGCTACCAACACAAGCTTCAACATGCTTGTTCCGATAATTTTTACGGGCCTTAATGATGGATACAACTACGCCGCTTTACAAAAATTTTAGCTTGGCCCATCAATTAAAAAGACGGCTCCGAATTATTGCGCCAGTTTTAAAGGACGATCAGGAACGTAGTTATATTTTCGAAATCCTGCTAAAAAAACGCCCGGAGATTAAACGGGTACGCTCAACCTATTCACTAGGTTCGGTGGTGGTTGAATTCGATCCTAGCCGCTTGCCGAAAGCTAATTTATTGATTTTGCTGGATACTGTTTTAGGCAATATGAGCCATAAACCAGGCAAGGGATTGCTTAACCGGGGCCAAAAAATAGAATTTTCTGGCAAGCTCAAGGAAATTGATCTGGCTGTCGAAGGGATGACTTGTGCGTCCTGCGCATTACTGCTGGAAATGGTGCTAAAGCGTGATCCCAGGATTAAGCAGGCCAGTGTCAATTTCGGCACCGAAACCCTGTCTGTGCAAGGGCACACAAGCAAGGAAGATGTTTGCGCCCGCATCGAAAGCCTGGGTTATAAAGCCTTCCCGATGGATACCCTGTCGCAACGCAAAAAAATGATTGAAAAAGAACAGCGGCGCATTGTTTCTGCGCGGCATCGTTTGCTGTGGTCCGCGTTCTTAAGTGCGCCAGTGATTGCCATCGCAATGAGCATGACACGTTCGCGCCGTTTGCATTGGCTGCAATTTTTATTGGCGACCCCCGTGGTTTTCTGGGCAGGCAAACCTTTTTTCGATAAAGCCTTGCGTTTAGCCAAACATCGTGCCGCGAATATGGATTCGCTGATTGCGTTAGGGGTAGGTTCGGCCTATTTGTATAGTTTGCCCGCTTTCTTTTTTCGTAAAGGGCATATCTATTTTGAAGCGGCAGCGGCGATTATCACCTTTGTGCTGTTAGGGCGTTATCTGGAAGAAAAAGCCAGGGGCAAAGCAGGTGAAGCTATTCGGCAACTGGTTGATTTACAGCCACAGACCGCAACTTTACTGCGCAATGGCGAAGAATTGACGGTGGATGCCGAAACCTTGCAGATTGATGATGTGGTATTGATCCGACCAGGTGAAAAAATCCCTGCCGATGGCCTTATTTTCCAAGGCATTTCTACCGTTGATGAATCGATGGTCACCGGCGAAAGCATGCCGGTAGTGAAAGAAACCGGTCATCGGGTTATCGCAGGTTGTGTTAATGGCAACGGTGTATTGCGCATCAAAGTCACCGCAGTCGGTATGGACACCGTGCTGGCGGGCATCGTCCACATGGTCGATCAGGCGCAATCCACCAAACTGCCCATTCAAAAACAGGTCGATAAAATTTCTGCGGTGTTCGTCCCCGGTGTCATGGCCATTTCCGGCTTGACCTTTGCAGGCTGGATGCTGACCGGTGCGCCATTTGCATTTGCTTTTGGCAACGCCATTACCGTCCTGTTGATCGCCTGCCCATGTGCGTTAGGCTTGGCGACACCGGCTGCAATTATGGTAGGGACCGGTCAAGCCGCTAAAAAAGGCATTTATATCCGCAACGGTGAAAGCCTGGAAATTGCGGCAAAGCTGAATGTCATCGTCTTTGACAAAACGGGGACGATTACCGAAGGCAAGCCTAAAGTCAGCGACCTTTTAAAACTCTCGCGCATAAGCCAGGACAAAATCATCATGCTGGCGGCATCGGCTGAAAACAATTCTGAACATTTCCTGGGTAAAGCCATTGTTGAGTATGCGCGTGAACAGGCGGTCACTATCAAGGAATGCACACATTTTTACAGCGAAACCGGACGCGGCATCAGCGCCCAAGTGGACGGCAAAACGGTGTTGTTGGGCAATAAAGCCTGGATGGAAGAACAGCAAGTGACGCTTTCAGGCTTGCTGCAAGCGGCCCTGAAATTTGCGGAGCAAGGCAAAACGCCAGTTTACATGGCAGTCAACGGCAAGGCATCGGCGGTGTTCGGTATTGCCGATAAACCTAAAGTCCACGCGAAAGAAGCGATCGCAAAATTGCACAAACTGGGTATTGAAACGTTGATGGCCACCGGCGATACCGAGCGCACCGCCCGTTATATTGCCGCTAAAGTGGGCATCGGACAGGTCATCGCCAATGCCAGGCCGGAACAAAAGCTGGCGATTATCGAAGGGTTAAAAGCCCAGGGCAAATATGTCGGCATGATAGGCGACGGCATTAATGATGCCCCTGCACTGACTGCCGCCAGCGTTGGCTTTGCCATCGGTAGCGGCACCGATATTGCCATTGAGTCCGCCGACTTAACCTTGGTGCAAGGCGACATTTCCAAAGTTGCCGATGCCATTGGCTTAAGCAAAGACACCATTGTGATTATCAAGCAAAATTTATTCTGGGCGTTTGCCTATAACACCGTCGCCATTCCTGTCGCGGCGATGGGCCGGCTCAATCCGATGCTAGCCTCCGCCGCTATGGCGTTAAGCTCGGTGTCGGTCATTGTCAATTCATTACGTTTAAGCCGGAGATAGGAAAAAGATGGATCATTCCATGATGGATCACAGTATGCACGGCATGGCCAACGTGGCGGCAGTCGGCGGTGGCTTTGATTATGTATTGGCGTTTATTGCAGGGTTTCTAGGCAGCGGGCATTGTTTGGGCATGTGCGGCGCTTTGGTTTCGGGTTATTTTATGAAACTTGGTAACAACCGCGCCTACTTGCCCTATCTGACTTACCAGCTTGCCCGAATATTTGTTTATACCTTGGTGGGTTTTGCCGCCGCCACATTGGGCGTGGTGCTGGTATCCAGCGGCCTATTTGGAAAAATCCAAAGCCTGCTGCAAATGTTTATCGGCGTGGTGGTCATCTTATTGGCTTTTGGCATCTTGGGCTGGATACCGTTTCAAGGCTCGATCAGATTGCTGCCGATGCAATGGCTGCGTAAAGGCTATAGCGTCTCGCGCACCAGAGGCCCGATTGTCGGCAGTCTTTTCGCCGGTCTATTAAATGGCTTGATGCCTTGCCCGTTGACTTTCGCGATGGCCGTTAAAGCCACCACCGCGCCCAGCATTTATGAAGGCGGCGCACTGATGTTGGCGTTTGGTGCAGGCACCTTGCCGATGATGCTGTTTGTCAGCGTCGCATTCGGCAAAATAAGCGCCCATGTGCGTGGTTTAATGCTGAAGTCTGCCGCGCTGATTATGGTGTTTATGGGCGGCAATACGTTTTATAGGGGCTTAAGTTTTTATACTGATGAACATTTCAAGCACCACAATTATTTTTATGTGCTGAAAGGGCAAATTGACAGGTTAATCGTTTATTTGTTTGAAGTGATTGCTTATTTTTCAGATTTAATAGCCAACATCCAAAATATGTAAGCATTAAACCAACATTGGGCTACCTGCTTAAGCTGGGGCAGTCTGAGGTTAAGCCTAGCAACTTGTCCCGTCTTAAGTGGGGAGCCTGACTTGCTTCACTACAACCATTAAAGCCAATCAGTCCGCTCAGATTGGTTTGCCAATATTTTTTTAGTTTATTGATTTACAGCGGTTTCATTCGTCGTTAATAATTTAAGTCGGGTACGGACAAGGCTTAACCT
>JAUYEP010000119.1 GCA_030689765.1 Methylovulum sp. | reverse complement strand
CAGGCCCGCAGCTTGGGTGTGTTTTTTGCGGGCATCGGCATACTGGGTGGTGTCGCACAGTCGGATGCGTTTGCGTCATGCGCGGTGTGGCTTTGGGGCTTCGTCCATCGCTGGTGTCCGCGCATGACGCAAGCCGCGAACTCAGTGTTTGATTGGCATCCGCTGCATAGCCTAGCTCTTTTGTCCGCTTCGGTTTAGGCTTCCGTGCATTGCCTGCCTAACATGTCGGTCAAAGGGACGCGCCGCCCGTTGGCGGTTTTGAAGGTTTGGTTTTTTCAAGGTTCGGTGGCTTCGTTTCGCTTTCGTTAGCGGCACGCCCCTTACCTCTACGTTAGGCTTTGAATACTTAAAACCCAAAACCGTTTAATAAACTTAAACGATAACAAGGAACTTCATTATGAATCATGCTGTTGAAAACAAACTGCCACGCTTTTTTGCTTCGCGGTGGCAAGCGGTGCTAGTCATGTTTCTGCTTGCCTTTGGCATGAATGGGCAGGCGAACGCGGGTTTAAATGATGGCTTGGTGGCGTATTGGAGTTTTGATGATTGCACCGCGAAGGATAATAGTGGGAATGGGCATGATGGGGTTATTACTGACTCACTACCGTGTAGCACTAGCAAAAATGGAAAGGCCGTTTATTTTGACGGAACTGGCTCAATAATTACAGTTCCAAATACACAAAGCCTCAAAATAGACAACAAAATAACAATATCCGCACTGGTATCAATAGACCAAGATAACTCAGATGCTGCTCAAATCATTCAAAAAGGTCAGTCAGGTACTATTTGGGATTATGGATTAGGGGCATATTATTCTTATCCTTCATATAGAAGCTGGGAAGCAGATTGGTTTTCTACTGACACACAAACGCTACCATCAAAATACGGTCAATATCATCTCTTAACCGCTGTTGTTGACGAAAACAACCCCTCAAATCCAATTTCAACTTACTTAGATGGCGTAAAAATTACGGGTACAACTCTAGGAAATCAGTGGATTTCTACTTCTAACCAGCAGTATGGTTTTATTAATCAATCTGATTATCCGCTGGTCATTGGAGTGGGACACGCAGGTGATAATTACAAGGGTTACATTGACGAACTCCGCATCTACAACCGCGCCCTAACCGCCACCGAAGTAACAGCACTTTATCAGCAAGGGCAAAAAACCTGCACCAAAGTAGCCAACAACCCTTGCTACCAAGAAATCAAAAATGAAATTACCGCTTTAGCCAAAGAAAAAAATATTCCCCCTGTCATTATTCAAGCGATTGCTTTTCAAGAATCGGGTTGGTTACATTCTTATCAAAATCCAACAGCGTTACAGTCTTGCGTGAGTGATATTGGCGTACCCAATGTGAAATACAGATGTGAATCCAGCACGGTAGCAGGTATTGGCTTAATGCAAGTCACTGTTCCCATTAGCACGCCCGACTTTAACCAACTGAGCAGTGACTGGAAATATAACCTTCGTGCTGGTGTAGATAAATTATGGAGTAAATGGCAAACACAACGAACAGAAGCACCCAATGATACAGGTTTTGATATTGACCCGACGGTAATTGAAGCTTGGTATTACCCTGTCATGTGGTACAACGGTCAAGGCGCGGGAAAAGGGTTTGATGCGTGGAAATATGTAAAAAATGTATTTACTTATATGTCAGCAGAACCGCCTCAAAACCTGCTTAATGTGTGGGATAAAGTTACTGGCATTAAAAATCCGCAAGGCATTATTGATATGCCCAATAAGGAAAATTATCACGTTAAAGATTTAGCTCTTAAATCCGTGCCGATTCATCAATGGAATCCATCCACAGGAAAATATGCTGATATTACCAGCCAAGTATTAAATGGTGAAACACCGACCAGTCAACCCGTTATTGTTAAAGACAAAGGTAATTGGTTTCCAAAAACTGACGGCTTTGATATGCCAGTTTCAAATTGGGAAATAAGTGGCGGTAATAATTATGGCAATCACTTAGATGAAATAATTAACGGACATCATTATAACGGCTTACATCCAGGAGAAGACTGGATAACAACAGGTGTAGTTGGAAAACCTATTTTTTCAATTGCCAATGGTGTTGTTGAAGATATAAAAACAAGTACAACATTAGGCTACGGGCTTATTATTCGGCACGAAAGCCCAGGTAGTGATGGATATATCTATTCTGTGTATTATCATGTCAATCAACCTCTAGTTAAAAAAGGCGATATTATTTATAGGGGTCAGAAGGTCGCAACTATCGGCAGTTTTACAGGAGTTGGCCCACATTTGCATTTTGAGCTGCGTAATAAATTACCGAAAGATATTTATCAAAATGATATGGGTGATGGGTATTATGCTGATACCAGTAAAATGCTCCTTGATGGTTTCTTTATTGCGCCGTCAACATTTGTCTCAGAAAATGCACTTAGTTCAGTGTCAAGCGATGTAAGCGCGTTAATGAAAACCTATCAAAACGCAGGGTTGATTAATAAAACGCTAAATCAATACTTTGTTGAAAAACGCGGTCAATTTATTGCGATTTTAATTCGTGCGCTGGAAAAAAGAGCTAATAAAACCTTAGCAGAAGCCGCTGATTTGCCTTATACCGATGTGCCGTTAAATAGTGGGATTCGGTCGTCGTTACTCAAGGCGTGTGAGCTTAAAATTCTAGCCGCCTGTGCTGGAATTGCTCAAACAAAATTTAATCCTGATATGCCAATCACAAGACAGGAAGCCTTAGCTTTCACTGTCAGGGTTTATGAGGCATTAAAACAACCGATTGTGTTTGATAGTACAAAAGCCAATACCTTTGTGGATGTGCCAGAAACCAATGGCTTCAATCAAACTGTGGTAAAAGGTCATCAGGTCGGTTTAACCAGCGGTGTTGTGGATGGAACTTATCGTTATTTCTATCCTGCTCGCTGGGTACAACGTGGTGAAGCGGTGAGTTTTGTTGAAAAGTTGGTGATTCAACTGAATACAAAATAGCTAAACCAATGACTGCCAGTCCTTTGAAGGACTGGCAGTCATGTTTCCCGAACTTGAAACAAAGAATTGAAAAATCATGAACTCAAAGCAGCGCAAAACACTCGCCGAAATATTCAAAACTCCCGCGCCCTCAAATATTGCTTGGACAGAAATTGAAAGTTTGCTTATTGCATTGGGTGCAGAGATTTCGGAAGGAAACGGCTCACGGGTTAGAATTAAACTCAATACAGAAAAAGCTGTCTTTCACAGACCACATCCGCAAAAAGAAACAGACAAAGGTGCTGTTATGTCAATGAGACGATTTTTAGAAAACGCAGGAGTCAATAAAGATGGAATATAAAGACTATATTGGCATGGTTGAATATGATGACCAGGCAAAATTATTTCATGGTGATGTCATCAATATAAAAACCGTCATCACTTTTCAAGGAAAATCGGTTGATGAAATTGAACAGGCATTTTGTGACTCAATCGATGACTATCTGGCGTGGTGTGCAGAAGACGGTGTTGCTCCTGAAACACCTTATTCAGGAAAGTTTAACTTGCAATTATCACCAAGCCTTCACCGAGAAGTTGCAGTGATGGCGAAAAAGTTAAAACTGTCGGTTGATTCCTTTGTCGAAAAAGCCTTAATTGATGAAATTAAGGCTTACAAAATACTGTAACCCGTAAGGGGGATTCGCCGATAGGTAATCCACCACCTGTTATTTTTGTTTTGTGGTAGTTTGGTTTTGGCGGGTATTGCCTTGCCTAACAAGTCGGTCAAAGGGACGCGCCGCCCGTTGGCGGTTTTGAAGTTTGGTTTTTTATTAAGGTTTGGTGGCTTCGCTTAAGTTCACAGAGCGGCGCGCCCATTACCTTTACGTTAGGCTTTCTGGGGTGAAAGTGGTTGGTTTCGGTTTGCCTTCGTGAGCTTTGGGGTTGCGGGCAGTTTTTTGGTTTGGTTCGGGCTTCCGTTACAAACTTGCAGCTTGGGTGTGTTTTTTGCGGGCATCGGATAGTTCGGTGGTGTCGCACAGTCGGATGCGTTTGCGTCATG
>JAUYEP010000109.1 GCA_030689765.1 Methylovulum sp. | reverse complement strand
GGTTTTTCTATCACAAAATCTGGCTTGAAACAGCAGTTATCTGTATGAAATAACGTGATTATTTATTTAACACTATGATTTTTAATAAATAAACTTGTGTAGATACTTATGCCTAAGCTGGGGGAAAATCCACATCAGCCGTCTCCATTAACTTCTTTTAAACCTGTTTCAATGCGATCTTGCCCAGCACGTAAAGCACGCAAATGTTCAAGGATTATGTTTTCTACGTTATCAGTCATCTCTAGCCCTACTGGCGTAATTTATAAGTTGCCAAATATTAGCATGTAACCACTTAAAACTGTAAGGCGATGACCCAATATATCAACATCCCCAAAATTGCACCAAACACCCGGCTCAACCAGCTCAAAGCCCGCCGCAAACATTGGCTGGCTGTCCATCTTTGGTTAGGCCTGTTCCTGTCCATTTTCGGCATCACGGGCAGCATTTTGGTGTTCCATGCCGAACTTAACGAACGGCTAAACCCCAAACTGCTGACTGTCTCCGTGCCGGAAACAAATCCGGTTTATCAGCCCTTAGCCAATATTTTCCAAGCCGGACACGCAGCCATGCCCGAACCCGCCCAACACACCTTCGCCAATTATCCGCGCAACGAAACGGCAGCGTTAAAACTGATGTATGCTTTGCCGGCGGCTAAGGGTGACACCGAAAACTGGGAGGTTTACGTCAATCCCTACACCGCCCAAGTCATCGGCAAACGCTTGATGACCTCATCAGACAGCTTCATCCCCCACACCTTTATCGGCTTTGTTTTTGAGCTGCATTACGCCTTGTTGCTGGGCGAGGAAGTGGGCTACACCGTGGTGGGCATCATGGGCGCGTTGCTCATCATTTCAGTATTAACGGGGCTGATCCTCTGGTGGCCGCTGACCGGAAAATGGCGGCAGGCACTAACTATCAAACGCAAAGCCAGCCCGGAACGGCTGAATTTTGACCTGCATAAAACGTCGGGCTTTTACACCACAGTGGTGTTGATTCCGGTGTTGTTTTCCGGCGTGTATATGGATATACCGGAACATGTCGTCCCCGTGTTGGAAGTGTTCTCGCCCGTCACTTACCGATATTGGTTCAAATCGACACCGCAATATAATATCCAAGCTATTACGATGGCGCAGGCCGTAGCCATCGCCAACCAACGTTATTCTACCGGACGCGCTGACTGGATTTATGGCGCGACCCAGCCGACTGGCACTTACGCCGTCTGCAAAGACGGCGTGGCGGATTCCGGCAGTTTTTCACACCGCCGCTGTGTGGTGATAGACCAATACAGCGGCAAAATTTTGGATGTCGATGACCCCGCCATCGGCACGGTTGGCGAAGTGTTCACGCATTGGCAATGGCCTTTGCATTCGGGGCAGGCATTTGGTTGGACGGGGCGGATTTTGGTGTTCTTGTCCGGTTTGGCTTGCCCGGTGCTGTCCGGCACGGGGCAATTCATCAAAAATCACCAAAATGTTTTTGCACATCCATTCGTTTATGTAAGATGCGGGCAACTTCGATTTTTGCTTTATCCGACCGATGTTGCGCCTGCCTTTTTTGCAACCAACGGATCACGCCCGTGCCGAACAACACCGCGCAACCAATGCCGGATAGCAACACCATTATCCGCCCCGGCATCCGTAGGGCTTGACCGGAATGTAAAGGCCATTGCCATTGGATAAAAACATTGCCGGCCCTTCCAGCTAACGGGTCGGCGACATATAAGATGTCCCCGCTGTACTGATCCAGGACGATTTGCCGCCGTCCGTTGAAAATCCATCCAAAATCAATATGTTGGGTCAGTGTATAAACCCCAGTGCGGCTATCCGGTACAGTAAACCAATACAAACGGCCTTCGGGGTAAGCCACATTACTGCGGGCGATAGCTTCGTCCAAAGTAACTGGCGCCATGCCTGGAAGCGGGGTGGATTGGAATTTATCCAGGGGGGTCGTCAAGGAAAATTGGTCAATTAACCAACGGAACTGTTCGCCGAAATTAAAATAAACACCCGAAACCAAAACCGCCAACAGCACGATGAATAAATAAATACCGCTGGTTTTATGCAGGTCGTAATTAAACCGCCCGCTGCTGGCGCGGCGCTTGATGACCAGTGCTTGCCGCCATTTGCCGGTTAACGGCCACCAGACAATCAGTCCGGTCAGCACTGAAATGAACGCCAGAATGCCGATGACACCAACAATCCAACTGCCGCTATCCCAGCTCAACAACACGCTGTAGTGGAGTTGGAAAATAAAGCTGATTAAACCATTGTCGAAGACATTGTTTGCACTGGCCCATAGCCGGACTCCGGTGACTTGGGCAGTATAGGGGTTGACAAACACGTTCCATGAGTCGCTTTCTTCGGTATGGTTTTCGGTATTCTTGGTCGGCACTTCGTAAAAAAACCAAAACGCCAAACCTTCATCGCGCGGGTAATAAATCGTCGAGCGTTTGGCTGGCCCTGGCATCGCCCGGTCGGCTGCCAACACCAATTCCTGTAGGGGCCGATAAGCCTGGCGACCTTCGGGTGCTGCCTGCACTTGATGCATATCAGGATTAAGCTGGCCATCGAGTTCTTGCCAAAATACCAGGATGCTGCCGGTCAAACCGACAACCAAGAGCATGGCACCTGCCGATAAGCCCAGCCACAAGTGGATTTTGAGCCATAATTTACGGCGGTTTTTTAAGCGTGATAATCGGGTTGGCCGTGTTAAAGCCAAGTGCGGTAGCTGGCTGTCAATGTGTGGGTTCATGATGTGATCTTGATTGGTTTGTTATCGGCAAAACCTCAGATAACTCGCAATAAATAAAATACTCAGACGAAGCTGCATCTTGTAGGAGGGGCTTTAGCCGCGACCTTGGACGTCTAAAGTCGCGGCTAAAGCCCCTCCTACCAATCCTGTGATGTGCAGTTGCCTTAAATATATTTCAGCCATTGCCGCTGCTGCTTAAAACCGTGATACCAACGGCACAATGGATACAATGCCGCAACTACACCTGCCCAAATCAGATAAACGATGGGCAAATCATAGCCGTAGGCTTGAGGGAAACCGGGTAGCAATAGCGGTATTGGGTAATCTTCAGCCATCCAAGCCCAGCCCAGGGCGAGAAAAACCAGCATCGGCAAATGCAGCAAATAAAAGAACAGCGGCTCCCGTCCGAAAATGACCAACCATTTGCCGGGCCGGCCCGTTACACTTTCCAACCAGGGCAATAAGGCCAACGCCGGCCCCAAGGTCATTAGCAAATACAACAACGAAGGCGGATATTTTTCGCAATTGATAAAGGAGAGCAGCGTAAACGTTACGCTTTGTTGGTGGCTCCAAGGCTGGGGATCGCCGTATTGGTTGCGGTATCGGAACAAAACAAACACGGCCACCATCACGAAACCTAGCCAACTTAGCACCTGTCTTTGCCGTTGTGGCTTATCCAGGACTAACGCGCCACAACCATAACCCGTTGCCATCACGCCTATCCAGGGAATCAGCGGATAATACGGATGCAGCACGAGCTTGTTGGTCAGATGCACGGTTTCACCGCTATGCAGCACCGCCCACAGCGGGCCGAAGCCCCCCATATCGGTCATTTTCAAACCATCAAAAAGGTTGTGGGTGCTTATCAGCAAAAGACCGATACCCACAACAGCCGGTAGCGGCAGATAAATCAGGCCTGCAAGCGTCATCATCGACCAACCGATGGCCCACAAGACTGCGCCGGAAAGCTCCGAAAAATCGGCGGTATAACACCAAATCAAGGATTCGAAGCTGATACCCAGGAAAGCAATCCAAAGCCCACGGCTAAATAAGTAAATGCCCAACCGTCGTCGGTCATGATGGCGGATGCCGGATAAATACGCGCTGGTCCCTGCCAAAAAAATAAACACCGGCGCGCAATAATGGGTTATCCAGCGGGTTAAAAACAGCCCCGCCGAGGTTTTCGTAAGGTCGGTAGGGTCGTAAATGATATTGCTGAAAAAATCACGGGTATGGTCCAGGGTCATCAACACCATCACCAAGCCGCGTAAAATATCAACCGCGATTAAGCGATGACCAGTTTGGTTGCCGTGCTGGGATGGATTGGCGAAGGGAATGTTCATGGCATTGATGATTGTTTTTGTTGGGTTGCTAGGCTTTCGGCAACCCAACGGTTAGGTGTTGTTAATATTCAAGACGCACCGAGCCAAACACGGTCAACGGTTCGGCGGGTAAGTTTTGTGATTGGTTGCGCATCAGGTAATACTCGCTATCCGAAACATTATAGAGGTTCACTTGGGTGGTCAGTTTGTGTCCGGCCAATTTATGGGTGTAAGCGCCGAACAAATCCAATCGGGCGTAAGCGCCATCCCGGTAAGTGTTGGTGACATTGCCTTCACGCTCACTGGCGGCATAAACCCCAGCACCGACGCTAAAGCCTTGCAGCATTGCCTGCGGGAAGGCGTATTTCAGCCAAACACTGCCGGAATGCCCAGGCACATAGGGCAAACGGTTGCCAAGAATAGCGAAGCTGTCCTTGGTGACGCGGGCATCGGTAAACGCATAAGTGGTGATTAAATTCAAGTCATCGGTCAGTTGGCCCGACAGATCAAACTCTATGCCTTGGCTGCGGGCTTCGCCAACCGCTTGGTCGAATTGCGAGTTATCCAACTTGGTGACGACGTTGGTTTTGGTCAGGTGATAATACGCCAGCGTCGAGTTCAAGCGGCCGTCGAAAAACTCGGTCTTGATGCCGGCTTCATATTGTTTGGCCGCTTGCGGAGCGAAGATTTCCCCAGTTACTGAGCGGCCATTGTTGGTGCCGAACGACTCCATATAATTGCCGTAAACAGCCAGCCATTGCCAAGGCCGCACGGTAATCCCGACCCTGGGGCTGAACTGCCCGTCTTGCAAGGCATCGGTAGACAAATCGGAAAAATAAGCGCCTGCCTTATCCACATTAGCCCAATCGTAGCGGCCTCCGCCCATAATCAACAGGCGGTCATCAAAAAACGCCATCTGGTCTTGGAAATAAAGCCCATACCATGAATTTTCCTGGTCGTTATACCAGCCGCCTTGCCGGTCTCTGAAATATTCCAGCGGCAAGTTACCGTATTGGGCAAACAGGCTTTGGTTGGAGACATAAACCGGATGGTCCACATTAACCGCATCGACAAAATTATCGGTACCATAGCCTAACGATTGCTGATTGAAATAATCGGCGCCCGCCAGTATCGAATGTTTAACGCCGTAGGTGTCGAATTTGCCGGTCAGATTTAAATAAACTGTATTCAAGTCGGTTTGTTCATTACCAAACCAGGCATATCGGCCGATGGTGCGGTTGCCCGGGTTGTAACCCCAGGTATAGGTTTCATTCTCGTCGAAATTACTGTGCAAAGACACGACGCCGTTTTGGATTTTCCAAGCGTTATTGAATTGGTGTGACCAATTGAAATCGACCAAGACGTATTCATGGGTATCGGACAAACCCGGATTATCCAATTGGCGTGTGATGGGCACATCCAAGATGCCGGTATCAGTCGCCGGCAAGCCGCTGTCATAAACGCGGTCTTCGTTTAAATATTCGACGGTCAGATTGGCTTCGGTGTTATCAAACGGTTTCCAGGTCAGACTAGGCGCGAAAAACACGCGGTCATTAAAACTGTGTTCACGGAAAGAACCCGAATTCAAATAAGATAAATCGACACCGTACAGCAAAGATTTATCGGCATTGACCGCCCCGGTTGCGCTGGCTTGGGTACGGTAATAATCGAAGGAACCGAAGCGTTGTTCCAGGGAATAATAAGATTCTTCCAACGGGCGTTTGGTGACGAGATTGATTAAACCGCCGGGTTCGATGCGCCCGTACAGGCCGGAGGCCGGGCCTTTCAACACTTCGACTTGACGGACATTCGCCAAGTCCAGATTCAGGCCAGGAATCCTGACGCCGTTGCGGTATTGGAATTGCCCCAACTCAAAGCCCCGTACGATGAAACTGTCAAAACCGCCATAAATGTA
>JAUYEP010000166.1 GCA_030689765.1 Methylovulum sp. | reverse complement strand
TTGACGTGCTGGCTGAAACGCCGGGCGCGGCGGAGTTGCGTTTTACCGTCAGTGACACGGGCATAGGCTTGAGCGAAACGCAGATGGGGGCGCTGTTCCAGTCTTTTTCACAAGCGGATAGCTCCACGACACGGCGTTATGGCGGAACCGGGCTGGGCTTGGCCATCAGCAAGCAACTGGTGGAGTTAATGGCTGGAAAAATAGGCGTGACCAGCCAGCCAGGGCAGGGCAGTGAGTTTTTCTTTACGGTGCCTTTTGACCTTCAGGAAAGAAAGCGGGGGATAGTTTCCCTAGTGCAGGATCGGTACCGGATTTTGCTGGTTGATGACAATTTGCGTGTGCGTGGCATTTTGTCTGCAATACTGGCTGAATTTAATCTGGATGTGCTTGCGGTGGCTTCTGGGGCGGATGCTATCCTGGAGCTTGGGCGTGCCGCACGCGATGATGCCAGGTGCTACGATTTGGTGTTGATGGATTGGCAAATGCCGGTTATGAATGGCATTGAAACGTTAGATCAGATCCGCGCCAATGACCACCTGCCTGACACGCCTATCGTAATGATGCTGCCGTTCTTTGCTGATGATGAATTGCACAGCGTTGTCGAAAGCCTGGAATTGGATGGCGCATTGCTTAAGGCATCCACCTATCCGGTTTTCTTTAACACTCTCATGGGGCTTCTTGATAAAACAGCTCAGGATAAAGCGGCGGCAGGCAAAATATCCCCAACCGAAAAGTGCCCAGCCCCCTACGTTGAAAAAAGGGGGAAGGGAGGGGGTTATCAAAATAAACGTTCAAGCCAAGCAGGGCAAGCCCCCTCCCTCCCCCCTCAGCAAAGGAAGGCGTCTGAATGGGCACATCAACAGCAACTTGGCGGGAACCTATTGTTGGTCGAAGATAACAAGATTAACCAGATGCTTGCCCAGGAGTTGCTTGAAGCGATGGGCTTGACGGTCGTGGCCGCCGGCAATGGTCTTGAGGCCGTGGAAAAAACCGCTGGCACATTTTTCGATTTGGTGTTGATGGACATTCAAATGCCCGTGATGGACGGTTTCGAAGCGACTGAAATAATCCGCAGCCAACATGCGTTGGCAGATTTGCCCATTATCGCGATGACTGCAAATGCCATGTCAGGGGATCGGGAACGGTGTTTGGCGGCAGGGATGAACGATCACATCGCCAAGCCTGTTGATCTGGAAATCCTGTATCGCACGTTAGCCCGCTGGCTGCCGAACCCGACAAAAAACAGGGATTCTGCCATGGTTTCAAAAACACCTGTTGAAGCAATGGCAAACCTTCCAGATAGGCTTCCCAACTCTATTCCTGGCATTGATTTAGTTGCAGGTTTAATGCGATTGCGGCAAAATCACGCGCTTTACCGCAAACTGCTGCTGAAGTTTTACCGCGAACACTGCCATACCGCAGAGCAGATCAGGCTTGCGTTAGCTGAAGGGAGGGCCGATCATGCCCAGCGGTTGATCCACGCTATCAAGGGCGTGGCAGGTAATCTTGAGATGGTCGGACTCTATGATAGCGCAGCACAACTTGATGGGGCACTGAAGCGGGGAGAAAGCAACTCCGATCGGTTCGCGGTTTTTCAAAACAACTTCAACCAGATTATCAGTGCGCTGGCGATGATATCTGAGCAAGCTGGCGCTTATGAAAACAAATTACAGGACGGCTGTTCAAAATTTGATGCGGCTGTCCTATCTCCGCTGCTGGCCACGCTTGCAGGCCAGTTGAAAGTGGGTTCCCCCAGATCCCTTGATTTGTTGGCTAACATCAGGGCGTGTTTGGGGGGAATGTTGCAAGAACCTATCGGACAATTGGAAGCCCAGATCGATAATTTTGATTTCGAGGGGGCTGAGTGCACTTTAGCAGTGATGCAAAATGCCTTGAAAGAAATCGGCTACCAATTTTAGGAGGGACAAGTTGCAAGGCTTAACCGTTCGCCCTGAGCTTGTCGAAGGGTGAACGGTTAAGCCGTTCATGGTTCGACAGGCTCACCACGAACGGCTTAACCTCAGACTGTCCCGGCTTAAGTTGGTAGCCAAAGAAATCCCTTTAGCGAAAACATATAATAGCGAAAGCATAAATAGAGAGAGCAACAATAATAATGAAAACCCGCTCTAAGCTACTGATTATCGATGACGAACCCATCAATATCCATACGCTGGATGGTATGCTGCGCGACACCTATGAAATCATCGTTGCCCTTAATGGTAAACAGGGCATCAAACGCGCAACCAGTATTCCGCCGCCGGATCTGATCCTGCTGGATATACAAATGGATGGCATGGACGGTTATGAGGTTTGTAGGCAATTGATGCAAAACGAAATTACCCGCAGCATCCCGATTATTTTTGTCACCTCGCTAACTGATGAAGAGGATGAAAGAAAAGGGCTGGAACTGGGTGCTGTAGACTATATTACCAAGCCTTATCGGCCCTCGATTATCCAGGTACGGTTGCGTAACCATCTGGAATTAAAGCATAAGCGGGATCTACTTAACCATCTCTGTTCGCACGATGCCTTGACCGGCATTACCAATCGACGGGGCTTAGAGCTGTTTCTTGACAAAGAATGGCGTCGTGCAGAACGGTATGGCGACGGATTGGCGCTTATTTTTATGGATATCGACCATTTTAAAAATTACAACGATAATTATGGCCATGTCGCGGGTGATGAATGTTTGAAGGAAGTTGCCGACATTTTGAAGGGGGCGTTAACCAGATCGACTGATCTGCTGGCGCGTTACGGTGGTGAAGAGTTCGTTTGTGTATTACCTAAAACTGATCTTGCTGGCGCTTTGTTAGTGGCGCAAACCTTGCGGTCTGCCATTCTTGCCCAGGCTATTCCGCATGAATATTCACAGCATAACTGCGTATCGTTGAGTTTTGGCGTAGTCGCCCACAATCCAGTTAAGCCAAAGTGGTACTGCCCGATGGAATTCCTTGAAGCCGCCGACAAAATGCTATTTAAGGCCAAGAAACAGGGCAGAAACCGGATTGTGTCGTAAAACCGCCACACGGGGACGCTCTGCTTACCCTACCTAAGGAATGAGTATGACACACTCGGCAACATGATGACTGCCAGTCCTCAAAGGACTGGCAGTCATGGCATCCATCGAGAGTACAAATCACAAGACGAAGTTGTTTTGTACCCATTCCTAAGTGAGAATATATTAATGACAATATCGCGTGCCAAAATTTTGATTGTTGATGATGAAATGATCAATATTCGTATGTTGGACAGCATCTTGCGGGATAAATATGAAATCATTGTCGCCTTAAACGGTGAACAGGCACTCAAACGGGCGGTGCTTACGCCACCGGATATTATTTTGCTGGATATAGCAATGGATGGCATGGATGGTTATCAAATCTACCAGTATTTGGCGGGCAACGAAGCCACGCGTGATATCCCGATTATTTTTGTCACTGCGTTGGCGAGTGAAGCGGAAGAAACAAAAGGTCTGGAATTGGGGGCGGTGGATTACATTACCAAACCTTACCGCCCGTCAATTATTCGGGCGCGTCTGAATAACCATCTTGAATTGAAACGTCAACGTGATCAGCTTAACTATTTATCATCACGGGATAGTCTAACGGGCATTTCCAACAAGCGTGGTTTTGAGATTTTTCTTGATCAGGCATGGGAGAGGGCGGTACGTTTTGATGAGCCAATAGTGCTTATCTACATGGGTATCGACTGTTTTAAAAAATATAACGATAACTACGGTTATATCGCTGGAAATAAATGCTTAAAAAAAGTGGCTGACCGGTTAAAAGCCTGTATGAACCGAAAAACAGACCTGCTGGCCCGTTATGGTGGTGATGAGTTTGTGTGTGTGTTATCAAAAACTGATATTGATGGTGCGCTTCAGGTGGCAAAAAAATTGCGGGCAACACTTCTTGACGGGGCAATCCCACATCAATATGCGGCTACTGGTGTTGTTACGCTGAGTTTCGGTGTGGCTGCGATTAACCCTGTCTGGCAGAAGATAGGTTCATCGGTCCTGATAGGTACTGCGTCAGGATTGCTGTTTCAGGCAAAACAACAGGGCGGTGACCAGGTTTGCCATAAAATGATGAAATAAGCTTTGTGTGATTTGAGGTTGCTATTTGGGGATGGAGTAAAAAAACATGTTTTTTTACTCCAAATAATTAATTCTTTCACAGTCCCCAGTAGCAAAACCTATTTATTTACCCGCGTGTTTTCTTTTATACCTGACAGACGAAAACACCGATAAACCAATCAACGCAGCGCCCACCAAGCCTGTCACCACTTCAGGGATTTCATGGGTCATGCTGATTAGCATGATGGCGGCCAAGGTGCCGATAGCGTAGTGCGCACCGTGTTCAAGAAAGACATATTCATCCAGTGTGCCCTGACGTACCAGATACACCGTCAGGCTTCGGACAAACATGGCGCCTATTGTCAGTCCCAGCATGATAATAACGACGTCTTGGGTAATTGCGAACGCACCGATGACACCGTCAAACGAAAATGAGGCATCCAGCACTTCCAGATACAAAAAGCTCATAACGCTGCCTTTTTTAAGCACCTCCGCAAGCTCTTCGCCTTCTTCTTCGTCTTCAAACAGGGTTGATAGGCTGTCGACAACGACAAACAGAATAACCCCCAAAACGCCGGCAACCAGTGCTTCCAGGCGTATCGGCCCAGGTAGCCAGTGTTGCGTGACCAATAGCAGCGACAATGCAAAAATGATTTCAATCGACTCAAGCTTCCCGAATGAAGCCATTTTTTCTTCCAGTTTGCCCAACCAATGCAGTTCCTTGCTTTCATCAAAGATAAAGGAAAAAAACACCATCAGCAAGAACATGCCACCAAAGGCTGCAATCTGGACGTGAGAATCAGTCAAGTGCCTGGAATAGGTTTCAGGGTCATGTAACGCCATATTGGTTACGCCGACAAAATCAATCCCTGTGGCTGCCGCAACAATGGCGATAGGGAATAATAGGCGCATACCAAAAACGGCGATTAAAATCCCCCAGGTTAAAAAGTAACGTTGCCAGCGTTCATCCATACGTTTCAGTATGGATGCGTTGACGACCGCATTATCGAATGACAGGCTGACTTCGAGAACGCCCAGGATAATCGCGATAAATGCCCCGATTGCCCCCCCCCAATAAAACGCTGCCGCCAAGCAAAGTGCTGTGACAAAAAAAGAAAGACGAAAATGCTGCATACAATGCCTCTTAAGTTAATGATGGAAGTGTATTGATATTTAAAATCAATAGTTATGGGAATCTTATGTGTGTGGTTTAAGCGGGTTCAGCACGATCTACACTATTTCAGGCAAAAAAAACTCACTTACCAGCATGGGCTTATGTTTGATGGCATAAACCGTCCGGCGGCCCCATATCGGTTGCGCGGTATCGGTTATAGCACTGGCGGCTGGCGTCCATAACGAAGGCTTTATCAAGGTGACAGCCATCGCCCTGCGTTCCAGTTTGGGACAGGCAAAAATCACCTCACCTAAAGGCCGGGTCCCTAGCTGCGATAAATTGCTGCGGGCAACTTTTATGGTGCCGGTTGGGATAATGGTCCTGGCAAGGATCAATGGCTTGCCATCGGCATGCAGCAATACTTCGCGGATTAAGCAATAACGATGTTCCGCCTGTTTGAGCAATAGCCGTTCGGATAAAAAAGGCGTAAACCAGTGTTGCAACAAGACGTCCACGGCAACGGCATTGCCATAGCAACTGCGCAAACGCTGGGTGAGCGAGCCGGATTCATATAGCCATGATTGCACCGTTTCTGGGAATTTATGCCGCGTACCCTGACGATTTTCGTGCCATACAGGCTCCCGATTAAATAACACGCTCTTGATCACCAAGTGTCAAACCTCGGAATAAATGCTGGCCCCAGCTAGCCAACGTTCACATATCGGCTGTATCGCGTGGGGATGTTCGGTAAAAAAACAGTCGCTGACCTGTTGTATCGCCTCAAGTAATGCGGCATCCCTGGCTAAGTCGGCAATTTTAAACTGCATTTGTCCGGTTTGGCGTGTGCCCATAACGTCGCCGGGGCCACGTAATTGCAAATCCTTTTCGGCGATCAGAAAGCCGTCATTACTGTCCCTTAATATCCCCAGACGTTGGCGCGCGGTATCTGACAACGGCGATTGGTACATTAGCAGACAGTAACTGTCGCCTTCGCCGCGGCCCACCCGTCCGCGCAATTGATGCAATTGTGATAGCCCCAGACGTTCAGGATTTTCAATAATCATTAAACCCGCGTTAGGCACATCGACACCCACTTCAATTACAGTCGTGGCAACGAGCAAATCAAGCTGATGCTGTTTGAACGCCTGCATGACGGCCTCTTTTTCGGACGGCTTCATGCGCCCGTGTATCAGCGCGACCCGCACGTCAGGCAAGCTCTGCATTAACAGTCCGGCGGTTTTTTCCGCCGCCTGGCATTGTAGGGTTTCAGATTCTTCAATCAGCGTACACACCCAATAAGCCTGTCTTTTTTTGTCCACCCAATGGTTAATCCTATTGATGACATCGGCGCGGCGTTCGGCAGGGATAACACTGGTGACGATAGGCTTTCTGCCCGGCGGCAGTTCATCAATTATGGAAATATCCAAATCTGAATACTGGAGCATTGCCAACGTGCGCGGAATAGGCGTTGCCGTCATCACTAATTGATGTGGCCTGAGGCTTAAGTGCTGGGCTTTTTCCCTGAGCGCGAGGCGTTGGTGCACACCAAAGCGATGTTGCTCATCAATAATAATCAAACCCAGCTTATGAAATACCACGCTTTCCTGGAATAAGGCATGGGTGCCCATGACAATGCCTGCCGAACCGTCTGCCAGTGCCTGCAATACAGCCTCGCGGGCTTTGCCTTTGGTTTGTCCCGTTAATAGTATGACTTGGGTTTGGAAACCAGCAAACCATGCGCAAAAATTACGGTAATGCTGTTCTGCGAGTAATTCAGTAGGCACCATCAACGCCACTTGATAACCCGCCGTTATTGCCAGCAGTGCCGTATAGGCGGCGACAACCGTTTTACCTGAACCGACATCGCCCTGCACAAGACGCATCATCGGGTGGTTCTCCCTGCAATCGGCTTCAATCTCGGCAATCACGCGGCGTTGTGCGTCCGTCAGTTTAAAGGCAAGCGCACTCAAAAAATGATCAGTTTCCTGTTTTGATTCTGGAAATGCCGGCGCTTGCCAAACTTTGGCCTTCGCTTTTACGCGCCGAAGGGTTAAATGATGTGCCAGCAACTCTTCAAACGCCAATCGTTTTAACGCGGGTACGCTGCCGTTTTGTAACGCTTCAATTGAAACAGATTCATCGGGGGCATGTAAGGTTTGTATCGCCTCGATGAGGTTGGGATAGCCGTAGTGTTGCAGAATGGACGGTGGCATCCAGTCTGTCAGCATCGACCCGTTTTGTCCGCACCAGCTTAATGCCTGTTTAACCACCTTACGGATAGTATTTTGGGTCAACCCTTCAGTCAGCGGATAGACCGGAGTTAAACAGCTATCTGGCATCGCAAGATCCCGGTGTGCAATCACCGTGTACTCAGGATGCACCATTTCCAGATCGCTAAAACCATAACGCGCTTCGGCAAACGCCATCAACCAGGTATCTGGCTTCAACGCATGATGCTGGCTGGCGGTAAAATGAAAAAAACGTAAAGAGATAGAACCGGTGCCATCACTGATGCGGCATATCAGACTTTTACGGCCTCGGGGCAAAATATCGGTAAACTCAACTTTGCCGCAGATTAAAGCCGTCATGCCGGCGGCTAATGAGCCGATAGGACAGATACGGGTCCTGTCTTCGTAACGGTGCGGCAAATGAAATATCAGATCCAAAATAGTACGGATGCCAAGTTTTTCCAGGCGGTTTGCCGTTTGAAAGCCGATACCCGTTAGTGTCGTGACGGGCGGGTTTTGGGGGTTCATTAAAGAGACTATTCAATATAAATAATAACCACGAAGGACACGAAGATCACGAAGTTTCAATATATTGATTACCGTGTATTTTCTTCGTGTCCTTCGTGATCTTCGTGGTGAATAATATGTTTTCACGGATACTTTCACGGTCTCTAAAGTGCAGGGTTAGGTTCTCGCCGATGAAAATTAGCAAGCCGGATATTCCTGGGGTGGCAACTGCATAACCGCATCCATTTCCACCTCGGCGGCTTTTGGCAGGGCGGCCACGCCAATCGCGGCGCGTGCAGGGTAAGGCGGTTGAAAATAGCGCCCCATGATTTCATTGACTACCGGGAAATTTGCCAAATCAGTAAGGAAAACATTCAGCTTGACCACATCAGCAAGGTTGCCGCCTGCCGCCTCGGCAACCGCTTTTAAATTTTCAAATACCTGGGTAATTTGCGCAGAAATATCGCCATCAACCAAGGTCATTGTTTCAGGGACAAGAGGAATTTGCCCTGAGAGATAAACGGTATGGTCAACCTTTACCGCTTGTGAATAAGTGCCTATGGCTTGGGGGGCCTTGTCAGTATGAATAATTTCTTTAATCATTTTTGCTTAATCCTTTGATTAATTGTTCATCGGGCTTTCTGCCGATGCCTGTTTGCGTTTTTTACTCACCACGAAGGACACGAAGTTACAGCACTTCATGTTTAGTGTGTGCCTCAAACACGCGAGCGTAGAGACGTTGCAATGCAACGTCTGTACAAGATCAACACACGAAGATTGAAAACGCTGTAACTTCGTGTCCTTCGTGGTAAAAAAAGGGGACGAATGGTTTTTCATTTTGTTAAAAGACTTTTGGTTACTTGCTTATGCCTTGGTGCGGGTAATTTTTAAAACCAGGGTCAATTCTTTCAAACGCCGCATGATTTTGGCGAGATGTACGCGGTCTTTAACGGTCAGGGTAATCAAGTCGATGCAGACGTGTTCATCTTGATCGACAACATGGACATTTTCAATGTTGGAGTCGGATTCGGAAATAGCCGATGCAACCGTTGCCAGTGCGCCCCGTTGATTGAGTATCTCCAGCCTGAGTTCAGCGGAAAAATCGCCGATGATATCGTGGCTCCATTCAACATCCAGCCAACTGGTATGCTTGTTTCTTAAGACTGCACGGTTGCGGCATTCGTGATGATGGACAACAATGCCTTTGCCAGGATTGAAAAATCCGATAATGGCATCGCCTGGAATGGGCCGGCAACATTTAGCCAGTGTAATCACCATGCCTTCTGTGCCTTTTATGACCAGTGGCGTTTTCTGGATCTGGTCATTGTTATTCAGCTTAATATTTGCGTTAATATCATCCTGGGTCAGTTGTTTCGCTACCAAAAAAGGCATTTTATTGCCTAACCCGATGTTCTCAAGCAATGCGTCCAATGAGGGCAAGTCCATCACTTTAAGAAAATTCCGCAGGCGAATTTGTTCAATCTGTTCCAGGGGCACATTCATTATTTGCAGCTCTTTTTCCAGTAAACGGCGGCCTAAGCTGATGGCTTCCTGCTGCTTGAAATGTTTCAGGTAATTACGGATACTGGAACGGGCTTTAGCGGTGATGACATGGTTTAGCCACAAGGGATTGGGTCTTGCCCAAACGGCGGTGATCACTTCTACGGTTATGCCGTTTTCCAGTTTGGTTTGTAAGGGTACGAGTTGTTTATCAATTCTGGCAGACACACAGGCATTGCCTATGTCGGTATGTACGGCGTAGGCAAAATCGACAATTGTTGCGCCGCGCGGCAGTTTGATAATGCCGCCTTTGGGGGTGAAGACGAAAACTTCCTGAGGGAACAAATCAACTTTTAAGTTATCGATAAATTCCAGTGAGTCACCTGCTGATTTCTGGATTTCCAGCAGATCCCTCAGC
The DNA here is from genome assembly GCA_030689765.1 of Methylovulum sp. Lineage (GTDB taxonomy): Bacteria > Pseudomonadota > Gammaproteobacteria > Methylococcales > Methylomonadaceae > Methylovulum. Next base: position 1,676 of record JAUYEP010000166.1, on the reverse strand, counting down.
CATTCATTGGCACGCGCCTTGAATTTTTCGCTCTTGTCATCTTCGGATTTATACAGCCAGTGCGCGGCAATGCCCGATTCTGCCATGCGGTGCATGTCGTGGGTCCGGATCTGTATTTCAATGCTCAGGCCGTGGGGGCCAATCAGTATGGTATGTAATGACTGGTAACCGTTGGCCTTGGGCAGGGCAATATAATCTTTAAAACGGCCGGGTACGGGCTTGTAAAGGTTATGGACGATGCCTAATACCCGATAGCAGGTATCGACATTGTCACAAAAAATCCTGAAGGCATAAACATCGAAAACGGCGGCTAACGATATTTTTTTATTGTGCATTTTTTGATAAATGCTCCAGAGATGTTTCTGCCGCCCGGAAACCTGGCAAGACACCCCCGCTTCATTTAAGCGATGTTTAAGGGCGCTTTCAATGATGCCCACCACTTCGCCACGATTGCCGCGTTTCTTTTTGACAGCCTCTTCTAAAATGGCATATCGCCTTGGATACATGGCTTCAAAACTCAAGGTTTCGAGTTTGTGCCGGATGTTATTCATCCCCAAACGGTTAGCAATCGGTGCGTAAATGTCCAGTGTTTCGCGGGCAATACGGCGTTTTTTTTCCGGCGGCATCACGCCTAAAGTCTGCATATTGTGCAGGCGGTCGGCAAGTTTGACCATGATGACGCGCAAATCCTTGCCCATTGCCAGAAACATTTTCCGCACATTTTCCGCTTGGGCTTCAGCATGCGATTTACTGTCAATTTTACTCAGCTTGGTGACGCCATCGACGAGTTCGGCAACTTCCGTACTGAATTTTTCCGCCAGCTCCTTCTTGCTAACCGGCGTGTCTTCGATCACGTCATGCAGGATGGCAGCCATAATGCCGTTGGCATCCATACGCATTTCAGCAAGACTAATGGCGACGGCAATGGGGTGGCAAATATAGGCTTCGCCCGTTTTGCGCACCTGGCCCGTGTGCGCAACCGCGCCAAATTCATAGGCACGGACGCAATCGTCGACCTGACCTTGCTCCAGATAGCCTGACAAAGCCTCGCGCAAGCGCAGGATTAATTTATCCTGAGGTTGTTCAAGTTCTAAATCGGGCGGGTGCAGCATACTTTATATAGTTAGAACGTGGGCGAGGTGTAATCGTGGATTTCGCCTACACGATGCAGCAGGTTGACGTTTTCGGTAGTCACATGCCCCGCCGCAATTTCGCGCAAGGCAAGGACAGTGTCCTTATCTTTACCACGGGGGAGAAATTCAGTGGCCCCGTGGCTCAGTTGACGCGCCCGGGTGCTTGCCAATAAAACCAGTTTGAAGCGGTTTTCAACATGCTCCAAACAATCTTCGATAGTAACTCTAGCCATTTTTTTAACCTTAAATATAGTGGATTGGGAAAAGGCCAGCCTGGATTAAACGGGCTGGCCGGGATAAAGGTATAACTGCCGTGGACAATTACTGTCTTGACTTTACTGTCTTGACTTTAAAATGGCGACCGCAGGCAATTCCTTGCCTTCAAGGAATTCCAGGAATGCGCCGCCACCCGTTGACGTATAAGAAATATCGTCGTTAATGCCATATTTGTCAATGGCTGCCAAGGTATCACCGCCACCGGCAAGTGAAAATGCGCTGCTTTCTGCGATTGCTTTTGCCAGCACTTGCGTACCGTGGCTGAAC
>JAUYEP010000103.1 GCA_030689765.1 Methylovulum sp. | reverse complement strand
GCGGCTATGCAATCCTTGCATTTGTTCTTCAATTTCTTTCGAATAGGGTTCAATCATTTTCGGGCTTAGACAGTCTTATTTTTGGCTAAATTTATCTCAGCAATCGCCTTAGTGTCGAAATTAATTTATGCTCATTCCTAAACAACCACCAGCTAAAGCTGGTGGGTTTGAGTTACGGACTGAAAGTCCGGATACGCGTCGCCTAAACGACGCGTCTAATCGGGTTCCATTTTAAAATTGTCGGCTGGGTTAAGTTTAAAATGATGTTCCAAATATTGCTTAATCAATTTGTCCAATGGTGGCACAAAATAGCCGCGAGCCCAAAAATGCTGACCCCAGTAATGCTTTTTCAAATGTGGGAACCCTTCAAACAGGTAACCCGCTGTCCGCCCTTTAATTCTTCCCATGATTTCACTGGATGCCATAGTCGGGGGGCGCTTACCAAAATATGGACATGGCCTTTGCTAACAACTCCGCTAATGATCCGAATCTCAAAAGCTTCACAGGTTTGCCGAACCCATTCTGCAACGTCTCCTTTCAGAACCTTGTAACGATATTTTGTCACCCCTACAAAATGGTGCTCAATTTGATAAACCGTGTGGCTCCCGTATCTGTATTCCATTATCAACCTCCTTGTCTCATATTATCGCGGCTAAAGCCGGTGGTTTTAACCTTATGATAGACAATAAATTGAGTTGGTCTATTCACTTGTCCTCTTCCTACTGATACCTAATGTAGTCCCGCATCGGTTTTCTCTATCCTACATCCCTTTTGTAATGCCAAGCCTTTCAGCATCGACCCCAGATATTGCTTCAACTCCTTATAAAGCTCTTTTTCCTGTATTTGGGTATCCACACTATGGGTACTTACATTCCCATTTTGCATAATTTAGACTCCCTGATGGGTTTTTCTTATCCTTAGAACTTTAGGTGGTTCACAGGCAAGGGGAACCTCGATGATTCCCGTAATTGTCAAACTTTGAGAGTCCCCCAGCAGAGATGTGGGTTTATTTATGATTAATTTACTGCAGACAGCGCTACTTAAGTAGCTCCAATACGACTTCCAACTCGCCTATTAGTTGGTGAATTAGCTCCTTTACGAAGCTTAATTCATCTTTCGAATCATCACGGACCAGATAAGCCCGCGCACCACCTATTGTGTAACCTTGCTCATATAAAAGCGATCTGATTTGTCGGATCATTAACACATCGTGCCTTTGGTAATAACGCCGATTGCCGCGTCTTTTTACCGGATTAAGTTCTGTAAACTCTTGTTCCCAATAGCGTAGAACGTGAGGTTTTACACCACACAGTTCGCTGACCTCGCCTATAGTGAAATAGCGTTTTTCGGGTATAACAGGCAATTCGTTATTATTACTCGGCTCCAGCATAGGTTTCTACTCTTGCTTTAAGTTTTTGGCCTGACCTGAACGTGACGACACGTCTAGCAGTTATGGGCATTTCCTCACCTGTTTTTGGATTTCTGCCTGGTCGGCTGCTTTTATCGCGAAGTTCGAACTTTCCAAAGCCAGAAATTTTTACTTGTTGACCCTGCTCTAAAGAACTTTTAATTTCTTCAAAGAAGAACTCTATCATCTCTTTTGCTTCTCGTTTATTCAAACCTAGATCTTCAAACAATCTTTCCGCAAAATCTGCTTTTGTTAATGCCATTTTTTAATCCCTCAGCCTTGCACTAATTTTATTTATCAATGTATCTAACACCCTTTTCAATATAGCATCAATTTCAGAGTCTGTTAGTGTTTGTATATCATTTTGTAAATGTAGGCTTAGGGCAATACTTTTGAAACCATCCGCTACACCTTTACCATGGTATATATCAAAGATGACTACATCTTGTAACATAGGCTCATTACAGTCCTTTATGCTGCTGATTACTTCACGGGCAGCAATTTCTTCTCTAACAATTAATGCCAAATCACGTCGAACTGAAGGATATTTTGATAATGGCCTGAACAACGGAATGCGTTTATTCAATAACAGATTTTGATCCAGTTCAAACAGAAATATTTGGGTATCAAAACCTAGCTGTTTTTCCAGTGTTGGATGCAACATACCTATCCAACCTATTTTTTCACCAGCCGACGACAATATCTCGGCAGATTGACCTGGATGCAAAGCTGAATGTTTTGCCACTAAAAACTCTGCATTGCAGCCTGATAATGCGAACATTGACTGTACATCAGCTTTCATGTCAAAAAAGTCCACTTTTCGTGATTTTTCGCCCCATTGCTCGGGATAGGCGCTACCTAAAATTAACCCTGCCAATGTTTTTTGTTGGCGAACATCACCGTCTTTTTTGACAAACCGCAAACCGGTTTCAAATAAACGAACCCGCTGTTGCTGACGATTAGTGTTATGCAGGGCCGCTTTCAGTAAGCCGCACCATAATGTCGTCCGCATCACAGACAATTCAGATGAAATTGGATTTTTTAATCGGATAACTTCATCATCGGGTGCTATTGCTTTTTGAATATCTTCATCAACAAAACTATAAGTTATGGCTTCCTGATAACCTTTATCAACAAGCAAATCAGCAATCCTGTCTATTTCCAGTACAGACTCTGTTGCCTGGCTTAGCTCCGAACGCATCAATAATTTGTTGTTCGGTAGATTGTTATAACCGTAAATGCGGGCTATTTCTTCGATTAAATCAGCCTCAATGGCGATATCAAAACGGCAACCTGGCGGCCTCACCAGCCAACCATCACCTTGCGCCTGCACCGACATACCGAGGCGCTCGAAAATATCAACAACCTGTTCATCCGCGATAGCAATACCCAAGATTTTCCCCAGACGCTCTTTTCTAAGAAAAACGTCCCTACGTTGCGGCAAAGAGGACTCGGTTGTGATATCAGTAGTGGGGCCAACACTTCCCCCAGCGATAGCAACTATCAGTTGTGAAGCGCGTTCCAGTGCTCTTGCCTGCAAGGTAGCATCCACGCCGCGTTCAAACCGATGTGATGAATCTGTATGCAAGCCGAAATGGCGTGCCTTTCCTGCGATACTTTGCGGTGCAAAAAAAGCGCATTCCAGGAATATATTCTGCGTTTCATCACTGACAGCAGATTCACTGCCGCCCATGACACCAGCCAACGCCAATGCCTGTTTTTCATCGGCGATAACCAAAGCGTCATTATCCAGCTTGATCACCTGCCCATTTAATAAAGCCAGCGCTTCATCGGCTTTGGCCCTGCGTACAGTAATACCACCATGCAATTTATCGGCATCAAACGCATGCAATGGCTGACCTAATTCCATCAAGACATAATTGGTGACATCGACCAATGGGCCTAAGCTTCTCAAACCCGAGCGACGTAAACGCTCCTGCATCCATAAAGGGGTTTCGGCTTTAGCATTGACATTTTTAATTAGCCGCCCCAAATAACGGGGGCAAGCCACCGTTTCTTCAACAGAAACCTGCAAAGCATCATGATGTGCAATCGCAAGCGGCTCAACTTGAATAGCTGACCAATCCATTTGGTTTAAAACAGCAACTTCACGCGCTATGCCTTCGATGCTCAAGCAATCAGCGCGGTTTGGCGTCAAATCAACTTCAATAATACTGTCGTTGAGCGACAAATATTCGCGAATATCAATACCTACAGGCGCATCACCAGCCAATTCCATTAAACCGTTGGCATCGGCAGCCAAGCCCAGCTCTTTTTGTGAACACAACATGCCAAAAGATTCTACGCCGCGTAACTTGGACCGTTTGATTTTAAAGCCGCCCGGCAATACCGCACCGCACAACGCCGCCGGTATTTTCAGGCCAACACGGACATTGCTTGCACCGCAAACGATTTGCAAAGGTTCCATTTCACCTACGGCAACCTGACACACACGCAGACGATCAGCATCGGGATGTTGCTCCATCGCTAATACTTCACCAACCACTACACCGTTAAATGCTGCGGCGGCTGGCGTTACTGAATCCACTTCAAGACCCGCCATTGTCAATTGCGCGACCAGTTCTTCCGTGCTTATCGCGGGATTGACGTATTCTCTTAACCAGGCTTCACTAATTTGCATGACTCAAATTTTCCTGCTTAATTAAATTGTTCCAAAAACTTGATGTCATTTTCGAAAAATAATCTCAAATCGTTAATGCCGTAACGCAGCATCGCTAACCGCTCCACCCCCATGCCAAAGGCAAAACCACTATAGCGTTCGCTATCGATATTAACAGCATTAAAAACTTCAGGATGAATCATGCCACACCCCATAACTTCCAGCCAACCGGTTTGGCTACAGACACGGCAGCCTTCGCCGTTACACATCACACATTCAATATCGACTTCGGCTGAGGGTTCTGTAAAAGGAAAATAAGAGGGTCTGAAGCGCACTTGACTGTCTTTTTCGAAAAAAGCACGCAAAAATTCGTAAACCACGCCTTTCAAGTCAGCAAAGCTGACATTGGTATCCACCAGAAAACCTTCTACCTGATGGAACATCGGTGTATGGGTAATATCTGAATCGCAACGATAAACCCGGCCCGGAGCAATCACTTTCAAAGGCGGCGCCTCAGATTCCATCACCCTGATTTGTACTGGAGAAGTGTGAGTCCTTAAAACCGTGTGGGCATCAAAGTAAAAAGTATCGTGCATTGCCCTCGCCGGATGGTGGGCAGGAATATTCAATGCTTCGAAATTATGATAATCGTCTTCGATTTCAGGCCCTTCAACCACTTTGAAGCCAACACTTGCAAAAATTTTGGAAATCCGTCTCAGTGTAATCGTAACAGGATGTAAACCTGCTACCGCCTGACCTCTGCCAGGCAAACTTATATCTATTCGCTCATTTGCCAGTCTTGCATCCAATACGGACTGTTCAAGCGACTTTTTTTTAGCTTCCAGTTGTTGCAGGAATTGTTCTTTAACCTGATTAATCACTTGTCCAACAGAGCGTCTTTGCTCGGGATCAAGAGCAGCCAGCCCTTTCATCTGCAAGGTAAACAGCCCTTTTTTACCCAGATACTGAACACGAACCTGATCAAGCTGACTGAGTTCTTGTGCTTGTGCAAGTGCTTGTAAGCCTTGCGCGAGAATTTCTTCAAGGATAGCGGACACGGCTGAACTCGCTTAAGTTAGATAGGAGATTTAATTATTCTGGAGTTACAAACTCTGATCCTGTCCGTCTTTAAAAACGGACAGGATTATCAGAAAGCCAGCAGAGAATTAAGCTTAAGGTTGACTTTGATTGGCTTTAGCAATTTTGGCTATTTCGCCGAATGCGTCAATATCACGAACCGCAATATCGGCTAATACTTTACGGTCTATTGCTACATTAGCTTTAGTTAACCCGTTGATAAGGCGACTATAAGATATTCCGTATAGCCGTGCAGCGGCATTGATACGCACAATCCACAAAGCACGGAATTGACGTTTTCTCTGTTTGCGGTCGCGGTAAGCATACTGACCTGCTTTGATGACCGCTTGTTTAGCAACGCGATAAACTCGACTACGGGCACCATAGTAGCCCTTTGCTTGCTTTAAAATCTTCTTGTGTCTGGCTCTGGCTGTTACGCCACGTTTTACTCTAGGCATGATTCAACCCCTTAACTGTAAGGCATCATGCGTATTACCATACGCAGATCTGACGGATGAACAACAGCCGCCTTGCGTAACTGTCTTTTTCTTTTAGTCGATTTTTTTGTCAAAATATGGCGGCGGTGCGACTGTCCGCATTTAAAGCCGCCGTTGCCGGTGCGTCTAAAACGCTTGGCAGCTCCACGGTTGGTTTTTATTTTTGGCATTTGTTTGCTCCGATAATTAAAAATACAAAATCCCTGAGTAAAAACCCAGCAAGGCAAAATGCACGGCCCTGAAGGATTAGTTAGCATCGTATGATGCTTGAGCAGCACATCCTTGGCTGCAATACCAACTTCGTAAGAAGTTACTATTTTTTCTTTTTGGGAGCCATTACCATAATCATCTGACGCCCTTCCATTTTAGGAAACTGCTCGACTATGGCGATCTCTTCCAAATCTTTTTCGATACGCTTTAGCTGGTCCATGCCTATTTCCCGATGCGCCATTTCGCGACCACGGTATCTCACGGTAATCTTGGTCTTATCACCGTCATTAAGGAATTTGATTAAACTTTTTAGTTTAACCTGATAATCACCTTCATCTGTCCCTGGCCTGAATTTGATTTCTTTAACCTGAATTTGCTTTTGCTTCTTTTTGGCAATGGCCAGTTTTTTGTTTTGTTCAAACTGATACTTGCCATAGTTCATTATCTTACAAACCGGAGGATCCGCGTTTGGCGATATTTCCACTAAGTCCAAGTCTGCTGCATACGCAATCTGTTTGGCTTCATCCAAAGAGATAATACCTAATGCTTCACCTTCTGCGCCTGTTACCCTCACCCGCCTTGCGGTGATTGAATCATTCAGGCGCGTTTCATCTTTTTTAGCAGCGATACCCTAATCCTCCAAAATCATTATTATATTCTATCCTCAATCTCTATTTTTAACCGTTCGGCAAATTCATCGATTGACAGACTACCTAAGTCTTCACCCTTTTGTGTGCGTACCGTAATGACTTTTTCTTCTAATTCTTTATCACCAATAATGACAAGATACGGTATCCGTTGCATTGAATGCTCGCGGATTTTAAATCCAATTTTTTCATTCCTCAAATCAATTTTTACTCGGATGCCTTGTTTTTCAAGATATCCCATAACTTCTAAGGCAAATTCCGCGTGCCTATCCGTAATGGTCAGTAGCACTATTTGTACAGGGGACAACCACGTCGGAAATGTTCCGGCATGTTGTTCGATCAAAATGCCGATAAACCGCTCTAATGAGCCCAGTATCGCCCTATGTAGCATAACAGGCACTTGCTTTGAGCCATCTTCAGCAATATAACTTGCATCCAACCGATTCGGCATTGAAAAATCGACTTGAATCGTGCCGCATTGCCAAACCCGTCCAATACAGTCCTTTAATGAGAATTCGATTTTTGGGCCATAAAAAGCACCTTCGCCTGGTTGCAAATCCCAGTCCAGGCCTTTATCGTTAAGCGCCAATTCTAGGGCGCTCTCAGCCTTATCCCAGACCGCATCATCACCAACCCTGCTTACAGGGCGAGTTGACAATTTAACAATAACCTCTTCGAAACCAAAATCCTTGTAAACATCAAACAACATATCAATGAAGTTTGACACTTCGGTCTGTATTTGGCTTTCCGTACAAAAAATATGGGCGTCATCCTGAACAAAGTTTCTGACGCGCATCAAACCATGCAAGGTTCCAGATGGCTCATTACGATGACAGGAACCGAATTCCGCCAAGCGTATCGGCAAATCGCGGTAACTTTTAATGCCTTGATTATAAATCTGCACATGACAGGGACAGTTCATCGGCTTGATCGCGTAATCGCGATGCTCCGAATGCGTAGTAAAAATCATGCTACCGAATTTATCCCAGTGCCCTGATTTTTCCCACAAAGAACGGTCTACAACCTGCGGCGTTTTAACTTCACCATAACCATTTGCCCGCAATTTCTGACGTATGTATTGCTCTACCTGCTGATAAATGATCCAGCCTTTCTCATGCCAAAACACCATACCTGGAGCTTCTTCCTGGGCGTGAAACAAATCCAGCACCTTTCCCAGCTTACGATGGTCGCGTTTTTCAGCCTCTTCCAGGCGATGCAAATAAGCCTGTAATTCCTTTTTATCACCCCAGGCTGTGCCATAGATACGTTGCAGCATTTCGTTGTCAGAATTACCGCGCCAGTAAGCGCCGGCAATCTTCATCAGCTTGAATGCCGTTAATTTCCCTGTACTCGGGACATGGGGGCCCCGACATAAGTCAATAAACCCACCTTGTTCATACAAAGACAAATCCTGACCTTCAGGAATGGACTCAATGATTTCCGCCTTATAGGCTTCACCCTGATCCTTGAAAAATTTTATTGCCGCATCCCTGGACAATACCGAACGCACAATCACATGATCTTCTGCAACCAGTTGCTGCATTTTTTCTTCGATCACCGTTAAATCGTCCGGCGTAAAAGCTCTTTGGTAGGCAAAATCGTAGTAAAAGCCGTTTTCAATGACGGGGCCGATGGTCACTTGTGCATCAGGAAATAACTGTTTGACAGCCTGGGCCAATAGGTGTGCAGTGGAATGGCGGATAATATCAACGCCGTCTTCATCTTTTGCTGTGATGATCTGCAGGGCAACATCCTGTTCAATTAACGTCCCAGCATCAACGAACTGGCCGTCCAGTCTGGCAGCCAAAGTCGCCTTTGCCAAACCCGAACCTATGGATTTAGCAACATCCATCACTGTTACAGCTTGTTCGTAAGCGCGCTGAGAGCCATCAGGAAGGGTGATTACCGGCATTTCTATCAAATACGTTTAAAGTTTCTGCAATAAAAAAAGCACTGCGATGCAGTGCTTAATGTTCTGGTAGGCGCGATTGGACTCGAACCAACGACCCCCACCATGTCAAGGTGGTGCTCTAACCAACTGAGCTACGCGCCTGAAGCCTGTTAAACTTCAAGTTGCGCATTATACCAATAGATTTTAGTTACGCAACTGTTATGCCTATTTTTGTTAGTGATTAATAAACCATTTACCTCACAAACCAGAACCAGATAATAATCATATAAATATTCCAAGCCGCTTTTACTTAATAATACACTCTGAATAATCGCTGTATTTGATAAAATTCATACAGATAAGGTTGTGCGACATGCCAATTATTGGTGACCACTAATAAATCATGCGAGAAAACAGAGGTGTTGTACCAGTTAAAGCTGCCTTCGATGACAATCGAGTCATCAACAATGCAGTATTTGGAATGGATAGGAGAATACGGCACCGGATGGTCGTCCTGTCCATAAACCAGCCCTACCGAAACACCGCCTGATTTCAATCGCTCGACTGCGGGTAACAAAGGTCGCTTGAGCTCTTCTTCCATAGGCCGTTCTTCACCAACTTTCCCCAGTCTGGCCAGATGCCCGTTTAGAAGTATATGTACTGCCACCCCTCTGTCATTTGCATGTATCAAGGCATCTACGACGCTGTCATGATGGTCGCCCAGCAAATCGCCAATCAAAAATAATGACAGCTTGATGGAATGTCTGGCCCGATGAATTTCCGCAAGAATGGCATGATGTGGGCGGTAAAGCCTGCCATTGAGCATCGTATGCCGGCCAAACGTGTAGAGCAGGTTGAAATGGCTTAATGGGTCGATGCCATATTTTTGGATAACCCCCCCGCGCTGGCTCTGGAAGATATTATCAAGCAAACGGCATACGCCTTTGGAATGAAAGGTCATGCCGGATTCCCAATTCGCCCACCAGCGATCAAACGTGATATTAAAAGAACCCAAGATGCAGTCTTCATTATTAAAAATGATAAATTTGGTGTGCATGTCAGGTTCAACTTCAATCAGATGATGCTTGGGTGTGCAGAACACGCCTAACAGCTCAATATTGGCCCGTTTTAGCCTGGCGTAGTTGTTGCTGTTTGTCAGCGTCATTTTTCGCCAGTCTACAATACATTGCACGAGCACACGGTGGTTGCTTGCATGGATCAGATGCGACACGAAATCACCGTCATCTATGCAGTCAACACTGACCTTAATGGTGCACAGCCGCTCAGGGTTCGCGTACTTGCTGCGTATCACTTTGTCGATGTGTTCATGGATAAAGCGTTTAGGATGAAAAGGATGGTACTGCTGTCCTTTGGTAAATTTTGGGGTCAGTTGCAGCGCTTCAAAATGATGGTTATACCAATCCACATCACATTGCAGCTCTTTGGCATTCAGCTCAAAGGCACGATAGGTATTAATGGTCGTCCACTCGCGGGTAATCGCCCGGTGCTGCGGAAGATCATCCTGCAGTTGATGCCAATCCATGAAGATGTATTCATGCTGGGAGGGAATGGAATGCTCATT
>JAUYEP010000098.1 GCA_030689765.1 Methylovulum sp. | reverse complement strand
AATCCCCCTTTTTCAAAGTGGGAGGTGAATAATTACCGTAAATGCAATATGCCGTGCTTCAATTGCCTTATATTTTTGTGTCGGACTATTGTTTAATAGGCGGGATAAGGTTTCTTTAGCTACCACGGAGGTAAGTGTCTTTTTCGATTATTTTTATTGTTGTGCTTTTTATTTGCCTTGGATAGTAAGCAAAGCATGTGAATAGAAAAGATTCTTGATTTGTCCTTGCGATTTCATAACATCAAGCATTTTGTCAAAAGACTCCCTTTTGTCTTTCTGCAATAATTCTATTTCTAATGGAGTCAGCATCCTTTTTTGAATTGAGGATATAGCGGGCTTCTGATTCGGTAAGGCAGTTAAATCCGTAGCCGAAGAAGTCAATCCACCAAGATTCGAGTTCATTATTGTTGCCTCTTAAGTTCGTTAATGTATCTGATGATATAGCCAAAACAGATGAATAATTTTTGCCTGTTAAGGTTGTCGCCAATAAAGTGCTTATACCAAATTGCCCGATATAACCTTTCAAATTAGCTAGTGTCCCGCCTTGCGTTAAGGTGTCATCAAGAATGATTGCATCATCTGCTTCAATGCTCGGTACTCCAGCAAAGGGGGGCGGAAACGCTAATCTGGAAAATCCATCTGTTCCCGTTCGGCTCACTTTAGCCGCTTGTACAATATTTAATTCAACGCTCAAATTAAGTTTAGCGGCAATCACCAGTGCATAAGCTAAGGGAATGCGGTTAATGCTAATAGCTTCTTCTGCATGAACAGGAATAAGCAACGGTTTTTTATCGCCTATTAAGTCTGCCATTTTTTGAATGGCGGCATCATTCACTAAATCATGGGCAAGTAATAATGCGGCCTCAATTCCACCCGCTTTTGCTGCTTCATAGCTAGGATGGTTCTTAGCAGAACCAATTGCAGCTTGTAATACAACGGGTGGAAAATTTTTTTCCCATGCTTGGCGATACGGTGCAATGGGTTTATAAGCCACTTTAGATTTTTGTTCGAACTTAAAATTAAATCAATCTTTCGGCTATGGCGTTGAGAATCTCTGCCGTACTCGGCAAACCTGAATCGCGTAATTTTTTCAGCCGGATGGCGACGACGTTATCCATACGGTAAGCATGTCCGGCATGGTCGATGCCGGGTGTGCCGACGGGGATGAACACATCGGGTTCTTTGTTGAATATCATGCCGGAACGCCCGATCACGATGGTTGGCAAGTCGGTGACCGGCGGTGTTGAATTAGCATTAAACGCCTGTACCCAAACTAAGGCATCCGCTTCGCCGCTTTCCAGTAACATGAGGGAATCATTCAGAAAAGGGTCGTATTCAGGATAACCTCGGCTAAAGCGTGTCCGCGCCGGATAGCCTGTCGTCCAGCCGCAGACTTGGTTGGCGGTTTGGTCGCCTTCTTTGCCTGCTAACGGCAAGCCGGAACAACGGGTATTTTGGTTGTTGATGTCTTTAACCATTTCCGACAGCATTTGTACGGTCAGTTCGGCTTGGCTGTAGGCTAACGCGCCTGCCGCCCAGGTCACTACGCCGTATTTTGCGGCGATAAGTTGATCGGCAATGGTTTGTAAATCAGCAACGGCAAGGCCTGCGACACTCTCGCTATGGATAGGCTGTTGTTTTACCAAAGCCCTTAATACAGCCATGACTTCGGGTAAATCTGCCGTCGCGCATTCAAAAACCCGTGCTTTATTGCCATTTGGTGAAGTGGATGCCTCGCCAGAAGGCGCTTTGCCAAGATAGATGACTTTACGTTGGCTGCTGTCTTCCAGAAACATTGCCTCCGTCCACAGATAGCGCTGGAAAAAACGCGGTGCGAAGGCTTCCAAATCGGTGCCTACGACCAACAACAAATCACAACGGTTTTTCACTTCCGCCAATGTCGTGTTCATCCAGCCGGAATCTTGTAATGCCAGAAAATTGTTGCGGGCGCCGACGAAATTCATGTTATCGACGACAGCACCAGAGCGGTCAGCTAAAGCTAAGAGTCCGCGCATACCATTGACATCGGTTGCACAGCCGCCGATGACGGGTAGTTTGGTGTCTTTTAACAAGTCCGCCGCTTTAGCGACCGCAACATCCAAGCTGACTTCTTTGCCCTCCACACGGGGGCTGGTGTCAGTTATGGCATGTTCAAACAACGGCGTGTTCACGCTACAGCCGTTTTCAATTACTTTCAACGATACGCCATCAACCCTGATCGTCAGGTCGTCTGTGCCAATACCGCAAAAAGGGCTTGGTACTTCAGTTATTTCAGTCATTAAGCTGTCCTTTGTTTAGAGTTGGGGGTTCTGAATAAGCGTTACGCTATGGTAACTACTCACCCATGAGCAAGCCATTAATAAATAGGGGAGTAAAATGGCTTCAGCCATTTTTTCAACGGCTAAAGCCGTTGAACTCCGGCACACAGTCTGATAGGGGGGTGAGTTACACGCTATGTTCAATAAACTCGCCAGATCATTACACCGTATAGGTTGTTGATGCCGTCTTGCCGCCATGCCCAGTCCAGTCGGTATGAAAAAACTCACCTCTGGGCTGGTCTATGCGTTCATAAGTATGGGCACCGAAATAATCCCGTTGTGCTTGCAACAGATTGGCGGGCAAGCGTTCGGTACGGTAACCGTCAAAATACGCTAAGGCTGATGAGAATGCCGGGGTGGGTATGCCAAGCTCAATCCCCAGGATGACCGCTTTGCGCCAGCCTGCATCGGCATGGTTCATCGCATCGACGAAGAAATCGGCTAATAGCAGGTTTTCCAATTCAGGGTTGGCATCGTAAGCCTGTTTGATGTCGTTTAAAAACTGGCTACGGATAATACAGCCACCACGCCACATCAAGGCAATTTCGCCGTAGTTTAGCGATAGGTCGTATTCTTTCGAGGCTTCGCGCATTAACCGGAAACCTTGGGCATAAGAAATAATTTTGGCGGCATACAGCGCATCGTGGATCGCCGCAATCATGGCTTGTTTATCGCCGGTGAAGGCTGCGGCGGGGGCTTTAGGCAAGGCTAGAGCAGCCTTTATACGTTCTGATTTTTGCGCCGACAAACAGCGGGCGAATACCGATTCACCGATCAAGGTTAATGGAATCCCTAAATCCAGCGCGTTAATGCCAGTCCATTTGCCCGTGCCTTTTTGTCCTGCGGTGTCGAGGATTTTATCGACTAAAGGCTGGCCATCTTCATCTTTATAAGCCAAAATAGCGGCAGTGATTTCAATTAAATACGAACTTAATACGCCCTGATTCCACTGTGCAAATATGTTGTGCATTTCCTCTGCATTTAGGCCCAAGCCTTGGGACAGCAATTGATAAGCCTCGCAAATCAACTGCATATCGCCGTATTCAATGCCGTTATGCACCATCTTGACGTAATGCCCCGCGCCGTTATCGCCCACCCATTCACAACAAGGCTGACCGTCAACTTGTGCGCTGATGGCTTGAAAAATTGCCTTTACGGTAGGCCAAGCCGCTTTATTGCCGCCAGGCATAATCGAAGGGCCATTCCTTGCGCCTTCCTCACCGCCCGAAACGCCGGTGCCAATATAGTTGATGTTTTTTTCGTGCAAGCTTTGGGTGCGGCGGTTGGTGTCTGTAAACAGCGAATTGCCGCCATCAACAATAATATCGCCAGCCGATAACAGCGGCACTAATTTGTCGATATATTGATCGATCACTTCGCCGGCCTTGACCATTAGCATGACGACACGCGGCGATTCCAGGCTGTCCACCAGTTCTTCAAGTGAATGCGTACCGATAACCTGCGTGTTTTTGGCCGGCCCGTCTAAAAACTCATCCACTGTGCTGGTGGTGCGGTTGTAAACCGCGACTCTAAAACCGTGGTCATCCATGTTAAGGACCAGATTTTGCCCCATTACTGCCAGACCGATTAAACCAATATTTGCTTTCATGTTTGCCTTCTTTCTTTAAAGTGTCGTGTCGCCAGCATAGTGGCGTGTTTTCAGTTATTGCCGGGATGATTATTTCATGATCAGCTCGACCAATTTTACAAATGCAGGATTGAATAAGGTTAAGCCGAAAATAGCTAGTCCTATCAGGATTTTTAATAACATGCTGTTTTGTTTGATGTCAGAACGCAATGAGGCAACTTCCAATCGCACGGCGTTAATTTCTGCTCGTAATTTGTTAATCTCTGTGTGGATCTCCGTCCGCAGTTCACTAATTTCAGCTCGAATTTCAGCCCGTAATTCATTAATTTCCGCCCGCACAAATTCTTTAGTGGCAAGTTCCGTGCGTAATTCGTTGTACAGTTCAGATTTAAGGTTTTCTTTTTTATCGGTGATACGTTGTTCAACCTGAGTTTCAATGGCCTGAATAGAGCCTTCAATCGCTCTGGCAAACACTTGTGCTTTAGCGCGGTCTTGATTAAACGCTTCTTCCAGCAAAAGGAATACGTCGGTGGGTAATGAATAAGCCATCAGTTTTCTCTTGTTTAGGATCTTTATAGATTGGGACGGATTATAGCCTGTTGTGCGTATTATGAATATTCAAGTAATGGGAGAATAGCAGAACATCTGCTATGTGATGGGTTCATGCTTTTCGTGTTGTAGACGGTGTGCCTTAGTGCATAAAGAAGGCGGAAAAGCCTGCTTATTGTTCAAAAAGCTGTTTTTGCATTCATTAGGAACAGTTTTTTACGATTAAAAATAGATTCTGCACCAGTATTAGCGTATAGCCCAGAAAATTTATAAATACCCCCACCTCATCAATTACGCTAAAAATCATTCCTATTGATAACTCACTAAAAGAGGCATTCGTCATGAGTCAAGCAATAGCCACAACCTGCAAATTGATTATCATCGACAGCCAGATCAATAACTGGCAACGTTTAGCCAGCGATGTCGGCGTCGATACTGCTGTGTTAATTCTCAACCCATCATCTGATCACGAGCTTTGGCGGCGACGGCAAAGTCACCACCGATGTGGGTGTCGTAGGTAGCAATTGGGACAATGGCCAATCAATCACCGTACAAGCCGATGGCAAAATTCTACTGGGCGGCTACAACAGCGGAAACGGCTGGGATTTTGCGTTGGTGCGCTACAACACCGATGGCTCACTAGATACCAGCTTTGACACCGACGGCAAGGTCACTACCGACTTGGATAGTAGTGAGGATTTTGGCCATTCAGTCACCATGCAAGCTGATGGCAAGATTCTTGTGAGCGGGTCTAGCTACAACAGTAGCGACTACGACTACGACTTTGCCTTGGTGCGCTACAATGCCGATGGCTCACTGGATATCAGCTTTGATAGTGACGGCAAAGTTACCACCGGCTTTGGTATCAGTGCGGACTACTCAGCCAGTTTTGACGAGGCCAACTCAATCACAGTACAAACCGATGGCAAAATTCTGTTGGGTGGGGAGAGCGAGTCCAGCTTCGCCCTGGTACGCTACAACTCTGATGGCA
>JAUYEP010000097.1 GCA_030689765.1 Methylovulum sp. | reverse complement strand
GCAATATTGTGGAGACGCAATATTGTGGAGACGCAATATTGTGGAGACGCAATATTGTGGAGACGCAATATTGTGGAGACGCAATATTTTGCGTCTCTACGATGTGGGTTATTCCGTAATTATGTTTTACAGGTGAATAATGGATAAATTTAAAAAGCAATACCGCACAAAATCCACGCGCTTACAATATTGGAACTATGGTTGGAATGCCGCTTATTTTGTCACTATCTGTACGGCTAATCGAAAACATTATTTTGGTGAGGTGGTGCAGGGGGAAATGCAATTATCCGATATTGGGCGTTGCGCTGAAAAATGTTGGAATGAAATACCTGAACATTTCCCTTTTGTTATTTTGGATGGTTTTGTAGTGATGCCTAATCATGTGCATGGAATCATTATTATCAACAAACCAATGACAACGGTAGAGACGCAAGAGCCGCAAGAGACGCAAAATATTGCGTCTCTACAACCACAAAACAAATTTGGAGCGCAATCCCAAAATTTGGCTGCTATTATTCGCGGTTTTAAAATTGGGGTTACTAAATATGCGAAATCTATGCAATTAAATTTTGCTTGGCAGCCACGTTTTCATGAACATATTATTCGTAATGAAGAATCCTATTTGAAAATAGCCGATTATATTCAAACCAACCCATTACGATGGCAGGAAGACAGATATTATCAAAATCAAGAACTGGAAAATACACTATGCAAACCTATTATGAAATAGAAATTGATATTCCTGTTAATCGTCAACTTGTTATTCAGCTATCCGATTTTATCCCAGCAGGACGAGCAAAAATCGTCATTACTTACGAGCAAGCTAATTTACCAGAACATTCTGCCGCAAGTGAGCAATTAGCTCGTTTAGGGGGTAGTGCGCCGCAGTTATCTGGTATTCCACGTCGGAAAACGCCTATCTAATCAAAATGGAAGAATAATGACCCGCCTCACTGAATCCGCCGTTGAAGATTTCGCCATAAAATTATTTGAACGCTTAGGCTACGAGTACATTCACGCCCCCGATATTGCCCCAGACAGTAAGCATCCCGAACGGTGCCGTTATGATGAAGTGGTGTTGATAGCCCGTTTAACCGCCGCCGTTAAGCGTATTAATCCCAACATTCCAGAACTTGCCAGACAACAAGCGGTTAAAGACATTACCCGCATTCAATCCACCGATACCTTAGCCAATAATGAAACCTTTCACCGTGCTTTAACCGAGGGCGTGAAAGTCAGTTATAACCAACACAGCCAAGAACGCGGGGATTTGGTGTGGTTGCTTGATTTTGCCAATCCCGACAATAACGAATTCATTGTTGCCAATCAGTTCACGGTGATTGAGAACCAACAAAATAAACGCCCTGATTTAGTGCTGTTCGTTAATGGTTTGCCATTGGTGGTGATTGAATTAAAAAATCCCACTGATGAAAATACCACGATTAAAGCCGCCTATCAACAGCTAGACACCTACAAACACACGATTCCTAGCCTGTTTACTTATAACGCCTTGCTGGTTATTTCCGATGGATTAGAAGCGAAAGCGGGTTCATTGTCGGCAGATTTAAGCCGTTTTATGGCGTGGAAAAGTGTTGATGGCTTAAGCGAAGCCTCACATTTAGTCAGTCAGTTAGAAATATTGATTAATGGGTTATTGAATAAAACTACCTTGTTGGATTTAGTACGGCATTTTGTGGTTTTTGAGAAATCCAGAAAGGAAGACCCTCAGACGGGCATTATCAGTATTAGCACGGTCAAGAAAATAGCGGCTTATCATCAATACTACGCGGTGAATGCGGCGATTGTTTCCACATTACGCGCGACCGCTGAACCTAATCTAGTGCAAGAGTCACCCGAAAGTTATGGTGTGGGGAGCGTTAAAGACCAACCCCAAGGCGACCGAAAAGCTGGTGTGGTTTGGCACACGCAGGGCAGCGGTAAATCTTTGTCGATGGTGTTTTACACGGGCAAAGTGGTGTTGATGCTGAATAATCCGACCGTGTTAGTGATTACTGACCGCAACGACTTAGACGATCAATTGTTTGATACCTTTGCCGCAACCACACAGTTATTACGCCAAGAACCGAAACAAGCCGAAAGCCGCCAGCAATTAAAAGAACTTTTGCAGGTGGCTTCGGGCGGGGTGGTTTTTTCTACCATTCAAAAGTTCCAACCCGAAGAGGGCAATATTTACGATGCTTTATCAACACGCCGTAATATTGTGGTGATAGTTGATGAAGCGCACCGTACCCAGTATGGCTTTGCCGCTAGAACCATTGACGAAAAAGAGGCTAATGGCGTGGTGATTGGTAAAAAAGTCGTGTATGGCTTTGCCAAATATTTACGCGATGCTTTACCCAGTGCAACTTATCTAGGCTTTACTGGCACACCCATTGAAAAAACCGATGTTAATACACCAGCCGTTTTTGGTAATTATGTCGATATTTACGACATAGCCCAAGCGGTAGAAGACGGCGCGACCGTAAGCATTTATTATGAAAGTCGGTTAGCTAAAGTTGCCTTGAGTGATGAGGGTAGAAAATTAATTGCTGAGTTAGATGAATCCGTAGGGGTATCCCTTGTGGATACCACAGAAGAAGGGCAACCACAAGGGTTGCCCCTACATATCGAGGTTTACAAAGCGAAATGGACGCAAATGGAAGCGTTAATCGGTAGCGAACAACGTATAAACAATATCGCTCAAGATATTGTTAGCCACTTTGAAGCACGGCAAGAAGTGTTTGCAGGTAAAGGCATGATTGTCAGTATGTCGCGCCGTATCGCGGTTGATTTGTACGAGGCAATTATCAAAATCAAACCCGAATGGCATTCAGACGAGTTAAACAAGGGCGTGATTAAAGTCGTTATGACTGCCTCATCATCCGATGGTTACAAATTGGCAAAACATCACACTACCAAACAGCAACGTCGGCTATTGGCAACGCGCATCAAGGACAATAACGACGAGTTAAAATTAGTCATTGTCCGTGATATGTGGCTAACAGGCTTTGATGCACCCAGTCTGCACACGTTGTACATTGATAAACCGATGCAAGGACACAGTTTGATGCAAGCCATAGCGCGGGTTAATCGGGTTTATTTGGATAAGCCAGCGGGTTTAGTGGTCGATTACTTAGGCATTGCCGCTGATTTGAAAAAGGCGTTAGCGTTTTATTCGGATGCTGGAGGCAAAGGCGACCCAACTTTATTGCAAGAACAAGCGGTTGCTATGTTGTTGGAAAAAATGGAAGTGGTAACGGCGATGTATCACAGTTTCGCTTATCACAATTATTTCACCGCCGACACGGGGCAAAAATTAGCATTAATTCTTGCCGCAGAAGACCATATTTTGGGCTTGGATAATGGCAAAAAACGTTATATCGAGCAAGTAACCGCGCTATCAAAAGCCTTTGCCATTGCTATTCCACATGAACAGGCAATGGCGGTTAAAGACGAGGTGGCATTTTTTCAGGCAATCAAAACACGGTTAGCAAAGTTTGACGGTACGGATGGCGAAGGGGGAAGCAATATTGATCTGGAAACCACGATTAAGCAGATAATTGATAAAGCCTTAGTGTCTGAACAGGTGATTGATATATTCGATGCAGCGGGTATTAAAAAGCCCAATATTTCTATTTTGTCAGAGGATTTTTTAGCCGAAATTAAAGGCATGAAGCATAAAAACGTGGCGTTGGAAGTGCTGAAAAAATTACTCAATAATGATTTGAAAGTTCGTGCTAAAACCAATCTGGTACAGAGTAAAACTTTGATGGAAATGATAGAAAACACCATCAAAAAATATCAAAACAAAATTCTAACTGCCGCCGAAGTCATCGACGAGCTGATTAAAATCAGTAAAGAAATTACCGCGTCTGATTGCGAAAAGAAAAACATGGGTTTAACGGATTTTGAATATGCGTTTTATACCGCCGTTGCTAATAATGACAGCGCGAAACAACTCATGCAGCATGATAAATTGCGCGAATTAGCCGTTGTACTTACGCAAAAAATACGCGATAACGCTTCTATTGATTGGACTATTAAAGAAAGTGTACGCGCTAAATTAAAAGTCATCGTTAAAAGAATACTAAGGCAATATGGCTACCCACCTGATATGCAACTACTCGCCACTGAAACCGTGTTGAAGCAAGCGGAAATGATTGCGAATGAATTAGCAGGTAAATAAAACAACGATAACCCGCGCAGAAGTGAATGAACAAGCAGTAATCCTGCCATAAAATAATTAATCCGCATCATACCCATTAGCTCATTTCAATAAACTAACGTAAAGGGTTTTGCAGGGCTTTTTAAACCGTGCTTAACCAATTCACTCAAACCAACCCCATTTGATCGGTCAACAGTTATCAGGACAAAAAGTTAAGCGACTTTTCTATATGTTTCAAAATTCGCAGGCGACGATGAGCCATTAGCGGAATGCCGGCGTAAGCGGTTATAAAAGACTTCGATATATTCAAAAATAGAACGTCGAGCTTGTTCTCTTGTTTGATAACGCTCGTGGTAAATCAATTCAGTTTTAAGCGTGTGAAAAAAACTTTCTGCCACCGCATTATCCCAGCAATCGCCTTTTCGGCTCATGCTTTGCTGAATGGCATGAGTTTTAAGCAAGGCCCGATGGGATTTTGAAGCATATTGGCTGCCACGGCCGGTATGCCAAATCAAGCCTTTAGGGGGCTTCCGTTGCCAGATTGCCATTTTCAAAGCATCATTGACCAGTGGTGTCCGCATATTGTCCGACATCGACCAGCCCACAATTTTGCGGGAGTACAAGTCAATCACGGTTGCCAAATAAAACCACCCTTCATGAGTCCAAACATACGTGATATCGCCGACCCAAACGCTATTGGGCTTGTCGGCTTTAAATTTTCTGTTCAATAAGTTAGGTGATATTTTCTCATTGTGTTTTGAGTTCGTAGTGGCCTTAAATTTTTTACGCGTTTTGCACCATAAACCCAATTTGGACATCAGTTTACCAATACGACGCTTGCTGACGTTTTCGCCCCAATCTTTTAAATCATCTTGGATTCGTTTTCTGCCGTAGGTATGACGACCTTCATCAAATGATTTTTTAATCAACTCGCCCAATCGGATATCTTCTTTGTCACGGGCAGATTGTGGGTTATTTTTCCACGCGTAATACCCGCTTCGCATTACGCCCAGCATCTCGCACATCGCATTGACATTGAAGGTGTGCCGGTGATGCTGCGCTTTAATCCAGGCATACTTCATAGCGTTTGAGCAGCGAAGTATGCCGCCGCTTTTTTTAGGATTTCACGATGTGCCTCCGCCAGTGCCAGCTTCTTTTTCAGTTCAACTACTTCACCGCGTAGCCGAATTAGCTCGTCATTCACCTTGATGCTTTTACTGTCCTTTTCACCCATTGGCTTGAGTTGGTCAATCCATTTGTACAGCGTGCTTTCCCCAATGCCCAGGCTTTTTGATGCTTCTGGAGCTGATTGCTTGCCTTCAGCCACCAATTTCACGGCGGCTGCCTTGAATTCTTCGGTATACGTTTTTCTGGTTTTAGTTGTCATCAGATTACACCTTTTTCTCTGTAGAATACTTCAAAAAATGTGTCCTGATTAGTGTATATCGATCAGTATTCTACCTTCTCTGACCTTTCTCCTATATCCATAAGTATCTACACAACTTTAATTGATTTTAAAACAATGTGTTATATGACATTCCTTGCAGATAATTGCTATAAATTACTCATGTCGATGTAAGTATTCACCTCCCCCTTTGAAAAAGGGGGAGAGCAACGCGAGGGGGCGTATCTAATAAAATCTCCCCTAACCCCTCTTTTTCAAAGAGGGGGACTGAATAAGTACATGCCGATTGGCGAAGGTATTGGTAGTAGTATGGTCTTGCGGGATTGTTCGTATAATAAACCATCTACTTGCTTTTCCTGTCAATGCTTTTTAGATTTTTTGGCTAGGGGTCTGAACGGTTACGATTGGATAGCTGTTTTAGGCATGGATTGCCAAACTGAGGTGTACGGGGTGTCCCCAATAGTTGCAGAAACAGGATAGGTAGGCCGGAAACGCCCGTTTTCCCTCGCGTCCAAACAGACCCGGATAAAGGCCTATTCCGGCCTACAGGATTTAGGGATGGTATAAAATACGTCCTTGTGCGATGCCGATAGCACGCCGTAAAAATTTTTTGTACCCTGTCCCTCATACGATGATTAATAACTGGAATTTATATGGCTAACTGGCTAGAAACCTGTCAACAACAACTTGCCCGCTTGGAAAAAACTTCCGTTTTGGCGGACAAGCTAGTGACCTTATGCAATAAAACTGAAGTGGATATTGCGCCCGAATTGCTGCAAAGGCTCAATGTGGAACATCCCCGATTAAACCAACAACTGGATCGTTTGCGTGCCAACCGTTTTGAAGTTGCCGTGATAGGCCTTGAAAAAGCCGGCAAAAGTGCGTTGCTGAATGCGTGGTTGGGTCAGGAGATATTGCCTTCAGCGCGGGAACGTTGCACGTTTACCAGCACCGAAATCTGGTCGGCACAGACCGAGCAAGATCAATTGCTGTCCATCCAGTACTACAGCAAGGAAGAAATCAGCAAATTGCAGTTGCAACGGCGGGATGCGTTGGCAAGTTTGCTGTTGAGCGATAAGGAGAAAAAAGAAATCCAGGAAGATTACGATGACACGGAGAAAAATCTCTCGGCGATTTACGAATTTTCCAGGCAAAAAAACGGTTTCACCCAGGCATTTATTGACATCAGCGAAATCAACGGACATTTGCAGTCGGCGATTTTTAAAAACCGGGCGCAATCTTTAGCCATCAAACGCATCCAGCTTAAAACCGTGCGCTTGCGTAGTGATCGGGACATTATTTTTCATGATGTGCCGGGGTTTAATTCAGGGATCCTGATGCACGCCGAACAGGCGATAGACCGGCTGAAAAACTGTGATGCGATCATTTATGCCAAGGAGATGAAACAGCCTTCGATCACTGGGCCGGAAAAAGACATGTTGATGGTCGCAGATGCAGAAGACCCCAGTATCAGGGTGTCGGACAAAATATTTGTCGTGCTCACACAAGCCGATGCGCTGGATGATCAGATTGATTTCAAGGACACCTACGAGAAGCATAGGAATTACTGGCCGACAGTCCCTGAACGCCGGTTGATTCCGGTGTGCGCCCGTGCGCATCTGGTTGAGTTCGGCATTCCAACGGAAGATACGTTAAGGCGCTCCAAGGGCGCTGACGACAAATTAAAACTGAAAAAAATCGGCATTACTGACGGTATGCCGTTGTTAAAAGAAGCGGTCAATTTTTATATCGACAACGAACGCGCCGACGTATTAAAAAAACGTTGTGATGCGCTGGTCGGTAATATGCGCCATTACGCCGGTGAAATTTTGATGAAACTGGAGCCTATTTATGGCAATGCCGTCATCAGCGAAAGCCAGGAAGACGACCTGTTAGGTAAGGAATTCAACCAATGGTGGGGACGCGAATGGCAACGCATCAAAAAAGATTTTGATGTCTGGTATGCCGAAAGTATCCAGGGGCGTAAAGAAGCGGATGCTCTGGGCGCTGAACATGAGGAACTGGCGGCCTTGCATGCGGCTTATGACGAAAAAATCGAATTATTGCTGAGGAATTTAACCACGGCACAGCCTGAGGAGTTAAAACGGATTTATACTGCGGGCGGCACGATGTCGATGCCAGATGCCCGCGAAGGCAATTACAAAATCCGCGAAGAGCTGTTTCGGGAAATCCAGCAAAAATTTGAAACTGAGATGACCGATCAATTGGCGCAGGCTTTGCAGGCGCTGATTGATCAACTTGTGCAAAAAACGCAGGAATTATTGTGGGACACTGAGGATGTGCGTAAAAACCTCCTGCATTCGCATATTGATGAAGGTATTGAACAGGCGCGTATCCGTCACGGTTTTCAGGTGTTGTTTTTACGTTTTGGCCGTGTTGCGGTCGAAGTGTTTATTGCCAAACCGTTGCAGGCGCGGGAGCGTTTGTTGAACGAACGTACTGCCGAAATCAAAACACTGGAAGCGTTTTATCAGGGGTTGGAAAAGGGCAACCACCCACAAGAAGGCCGGTTGACGCATTATTTGCGCTATGGTCTATGGGAAAAAGCTATCAATAGTATTCCGGCGCTTGCTGGCAAGACGGGCAGAGCCAGCGTTAAAGCCGCTAATACCCAGGACATGGCTGATGTGGTTGCCGCCGAAGTGACGGCAACGGCGGGAAGGGCTAACCGGACAACTAAGACAACGGGTGTGCAAGACGTGCTGGAGCCAGTCGAGATGGCTAAAAAATCGGTGATTGAGCTTGTGAAATCACCTGAGCCAGCAAATTTTGAGCAAGTGGTTGAAGAAATCAATGGTGATCTGGCTGCTTTGCAGGATTATTTGAAGAACAGCGTTTTTTATGCGGCTGGTTTTATCACCTATTGCAATCAGGAACTGGAGCGGATCCGTAACCGTTTTAAAGAGATGGAAGATAATGAGCGCCAGTGGATAGGTCTCATCCGCACCGCCGTCAAATACGAAAGGAACCCCAAAATCCCTTATAACATTGCCCATTCCAAACGCGATTTCCGTATGCGCCGTGAAATCGCGATGGAGATCAAAGAAGTGCGGGAAAGTTATACCCAGGTGCATTAAGTGAATGGGTGGCTAAAGTCCGTCAGGTGCTTCTGCAGCGGCTTCCAGGGCTTCCTTGAAAGCTTCAACCCACACAGTCATCTTGGCGGTATCTGTTTTTATGTCGGAAATCATCGTATACAACACGGCGGTACAAATCAGTATGGCAAGGCTACACGCTAATGCGGCATAAGCTATACGCATTGCTGTTGACATTTGTTTTTGTAACTGGGCCAGTTGTTTTTCGATGCTTGCAGGGTCTGTGTCCAATTGATAGCGTAAAGTGGCGTCATCGGCGGTATCGGGTAAGCATTCCCGTTCGAACTGTGCAGGTTTTTCAGGTTGCACCATTGGCCCGTTGCTTGATCCGATGGTTTCAACCCTCAGTTCGGGTTTTGAATCGGCGGATTGTTCAGGTTGGCGCATTGCCAGATAATCTGAAATGAACGCGTCAACTTGGAAATTGGCAGCGTTAGGGCGTTCTTCATGCAGTGGCCCAATAACAAAGGCGGAGTCATCAGCCACTGGCTTGATAACCGGTGCGGTAGCGGCAAACGCTGCTGTTTGCGTAGCTTGACCCTCCGTATCAAAACCCGAATTAGCCAGCAATCTGTCGATGGCATCTTCATTGTCATCATCGGCAATATGATCCAGTGGGGTAATGGTCAGACCTGTATCATCAGGTCTTGTTTGTAGAAAACCATCTTCCTGGACATCAATGTCAGTGGCAAAATTATCCCATCGTTGGGTTGAAAATCTAGGGGTGGATTTTTTCATTTTATGCTCGTATAGGGTTAAGGGTAAGCGTTCATGCCCCAATTTACGAAATGGGGAAGGCTAAGGGGTGGGCTGAGTAGTTACAAAGTTTCACTGATTTGATGATAAACTTCCAAAAATTTTTTAATAACCCATTCAAACCATAAATGCAACTAGCCATTACTGCTTTAGGTAACAATCAGATTAATTTTATTGCAGAATTATTGCCCGCTATAAGCGACTGTAAATGCAATATGTTAGAAATGCGTTCATCACGCCTCGCCCAGGTGACAGCAGCCTATTTTCTTGTTCAGGGAAACTGGAACCAAATTGCCAAGCTGGAAAACGCGTTGGACACGCTTCAGCGGCGTATGGAAATTAAAATCCATATCTTGCGGCCTGAACAAAAAGAAAAAGCAAGGGAATGTATCCCTTATTCCTTGGAAACCATCTCTTTGGACAGGAATAATATTATGGAATCCGTCACGGGCTTCCTGATCGACCGGGAAATAGACATTGAAGAAATGGCGGGCAGTTCTTATCTGGCGACTTATGTACAAACCCCTGTATTTACAAGCAAGTTTGTGATTTTAATACCACAGCAACTTAACTTGTTATCACTGCGTGAAGAATTTATGGATTTTTGCGACCAGTTAAATATAGATGCAATCCTTGAACCCATAAAACGATAGGTTTCCAATGATCCCAATAAGTGTTGGCTATGCTGTGCCTGATTTTGAATTGCCGTCCACCGGCAATAAACTGTTCAGGTTAATGGATTTTCGTGGCAGTTATGTCGTGCTTTATTTTTATCCCAAAGACAACACGCCGGGCTGCACTCAGGAAGGCCAGACATTTCGCGACAACATCGATAGGTTTACCGCACTAAATGCCGTTATCGTCGGCGTATCACGCGATACCGTGCGCGTCCACGAAGGCTTTAAAGCCAAACAGGAATTTCCTTTTGAATTGCTCTCGGACAGCGACGAAACATTATGCCATCTGTTCGACGTGATAAAGCTGAAGAACATGTACGGTAAACAGGTGCGGGGCATAGCGCGTAGCACGTTCCTGGTTGATCCTGATGGTGTGCTGGTCTGTGAGTGGCGTAAAGTAAAAGTCAAAGGCCATAGTGACGAAATTCTTGAAGCGTTAGATAAACTTGCAGGGGAGAGGCTATGAATATCCTGACCACACCGGATAAAAAGCTGTTTGTGATCGATACCAATGTGCTCATGCACGACCCTGCCGCCATTTTTCGCTTTCAGGAACATGACCTTTTTATCCCGATGATTGTGCTCGAAGAGCTCGATCACGCGAAGAAAGGTGTCACTGATGTGGCACGCAATGTCAGGCAGGTTAGCCGGTTTCTTGATGAATTAATCCGTGACACCAATCATCAATCCCTTAACGACGGCTTACCGCTGTCGCGAATCGAGCATGGGCCGAATATCGACGCGATGGAAAGTGCAGGGCGCTTATATTTTCAAACCAGCGAGATGACGGCGTTATTGCCGGAAAGTATGCCGGGCAATCTTGCTGATAATTCGATATTGCGGGTTATGCTGGCGCTGACCCGTGAATTGCCTGATATTCATATTATTTTGGTATCGAAAGATATTAATATGCGGATCAAGGCGGCAACGCTGGATCTGCTTGCCGAAGATTATCATAACGACCAAACGCTTGATGACATTGACCTGTTATATAACGGGGCGACGGGGTTGGACAGGGATTTTTGGGATGAACACGGCGCCAAAATGGAATCCTGGCAGGAAAAAGACCGGACGTTCTACCGGCTGGAAGACCCGCTGGTAGCCGAATGGTATCCCAATCAATATTTGTATATCGAGGACGAGTCAAATTTTGAAGCGATAGTCAGGCGCTGTGACGGCGAAGTCGCGGTGTTGGAATTGGCGCGGGATTACCGTTCCAAGCACAATAATGTCTGGGGTATTTCCGCCAAGAATCGCGAGCAGAATTTTGCGCTGAATGTATTGCTGGACCCTGAAATCGATTTTGTCACCTTGCTGGGCACGGCTGGCACCGGTAAAACCTTGCTGGCGCTGGCCGCAGGATTGGCGATGACGCTGGAAAAGAAAATGTATAACGAAATTGTCATGACCCGCGAAACCGTGCCTATCGGTGAAGACATCGGCTTTTTGCCTGGCACGGAAGAAGAAAAGATGATGCCGTGGATGGGCGCGTTGATGGATAATCTGGAATTGCTGGGCAGCCGTTCCGGGCAAAATGAGTGGGAGCAGGGCGCTGCTAAAAATATCCTGATGAACCGGGTGAAAATAAGGTCGCTTAATTTCATGCGCGGACGGACGTTCCTTAACCGTTTCCTGATTATTGATGAAGCCCAAAACCTGACGTCAAAACAGATGAAAACGCTGATAACCCGCGCAGGCCCTGGCACGAAAATCATTTGCATAGGCAATTTGTCGCAAATCGACACGCCCTATTTGACAGCCACAACATCCGGTTTGACTTATGTGGTGGACCGTTTCAAAAACTGGCCGTTTAGCGCCCACATTACGTTGCGGCGGGGCGAACGTTCGCGTTTGGCGGATTATGCCTCGGAAACCTTATAGCGGTTTTTCCCCGACCCGTCCGTTATCATCTATTCTAGGCCAAGCGGTTAACACGGCCTTAACCACCGTGGCTAATGGAATAGCCAAAAAGACGCCCCAGAACCCCCATAACCCACCAAAAAACAGGATGGCGATGATAATTGCGACGGGATGCAAGTTGACTGCCTCGGAGAACAATACCGGTATCAGCAAGACGGCGTCCAATGCCTGGATAATCGAATAGGCGATAAGAACGTACATGAAATCATCACCGCCTAAGCCCCATTGCACATAAGCGACAATCAGCACAGGGAAGGTGACCAAGGTTGCGCCGATATAAGGGATAATTACCGATAACCCCATCAGCACTGACAATAACATCGAATAATTCAAGTCCAAGGCCGTGTAAGTGGCAAAACTGACCAGCCAGAGGACAAACACCTCGGCAAATTTACCGCGCACATAATTGGCAATTTGCATGTCAACTTCCTGCCAGACGCGTACTGCAAGATGCTGGCCTTCAGGCAGAAACTGCAATAGCCACGACAGCAGCAACTGTTTATCCTTCAAAAAGAAAAACACCATCATGGGCACCAAAAACAGATAAATCATCGCGCTGACTATGCCGACCACAGAAGCGGCCGAAAGGGATAAGGCTTGCTGTCCATAAGACAGCACTTGGTTCTGAATAGCGGACATCATCTGGCTGATTTTGCTTTCTGAAATAAGTTTGGGGTAGATTTTGGGCAGGCGCATGATTTCGTGTTGTGCGCTGTTGAGCATATCGGGGATGTTCTGGACGAGTTCCACGGCTTGTTCTGAAACGATCGGTATTAAAAAAAACAGTAAAAACCCAAGGCAAGTCATAAAGATTGAAAAGACCAGATAGACAGCAACCAAGCGCGGTGTTTTGAATTTTTCTGCTTTGCCGACAATGCCTTCAAGCAAATAGGCCAATACGATGGACGTGAACACCGGCATCAATAAATCAGACAATGAGTAAATCAGCACAAAGCTGACGACGAGGATAAATGCCAGCGAGACGGCTTGATGGTTAGGTAAAAAACGCTGGAAGGAGGCCCTGAAAAAACTAAAGTCAACAGATTTGCCTAGGGATATGTTTGAGTTCGTCATTAAGTAACCGGCTGTTGTGTTTCGTTGTGATGGCATTTTACATCTAATAGCCCACAGCCATTAACCCTATGATGATTTTGAGTTACTTGAGGTGTCCCGTAAAATATAAAAAACCCCGCCAACAATCAGGATTAAGAGTATGCAAATTGATGTGTTTAACGGTGATGCAGATGGTATTTGTGCGTTGGTGCAATTGCGGCTTGCCCAGCCAGCACAAGCGCAATTGGTCACGGGTATAAAACGGGATATTGAATTATTGGCGCAAGTGTCTGTGCAGCCCAATGACCACGTTACTGTACTGGACATTTCGCTGGAAAAAAATCGCCAGGCACTGGACAGGATTCTCAAGCAAGGCGCCGATGTCTTTTATGTTGACCACCACCAGGCTGGCGATATTCCAGATCATCCCCGTCTTAAAACGCTCATCGATACCGATGCCAATGTGTGCACCAGTTTATTGGTTGATGAATATCTGCAAGGAAAATATCGGGCTTGGGCGGTGGCTGCCGCATTCGGCGATAATCTGATAGACAGTGCAGGACAAGCCGCCAAAGTATTGGCATTATCGGCAGATGATTTAAAAAAGCTTAACGATTTAGGTGTCTACATCAATTATAACGGTTACGGTGCGGACATCGCTGACCTGCATTTTGCACCGGATGCGCTGTTCCGTGAGTTAGTCCCTTATGCGTCGCCGTTTGATTTTATGATTGATAATAAAGCGATCCATGAACAGTTATTAACGGGATATGCGGATGATATGGCGATGGCTTTGCAGATGAAGCCTGAGTATCAAACTGGGGTGGTCGGTGTTTATATCTTGCCGGATGTTGCTTGGGCAAGGCGCATTAGTGGCGTATTCGGCAACGAGCTGGCAAACCGGACGCCTGGACGCGCCCATGCCGTCTTGAGCCACACCGAACAAGGCGATTACCAGATCAGCGTCAGGGCGCCACTGACCAATAAAACCGGCGCCGATGAGCTTTGCAGCGCTTTCCCGACTGGCGGCGGGCGCAAAAGCGCGGCCGGTATCAATCATTTGCCGTTGGCTAACTTGTCGGCTTTTATTACAGCATTCGAACAAAAATACCGTTAAAATCGCCCCTATTTTAATTTAACCCCCTTTGACTTAAGAGTAACCATGACAATAAAAAACAGCAACACCATTTGGCATCATGCAACCGTCACACGCGCAGACCGGGAGGCGCTGCATGGGCACCGAAGCGTCATCCTCTGGTTTACGGGTTTATCAGGATCAGGCAAATCAACATTGGCGCATGCTGTGGAAGAGCATCTTTACAAAATTGGCATTTCCACTTTTGTGCTTGATGGTGACAATGTCCGTCACGGATTATGTAGTGACTTAAGTTTTAATGATAATGACCGCATAGAAAATATCAGACGTATTGGCGAACTCGCGAAGTTGGTTATTGAAGCAGGTATTATTACGCTGACGGCGTTTATCTCACCGTTTAAATCAGACCGTAATGCAGCCAGAAATTTGGTTCCGCATGGTGATTTTCTGGAAATATACTGCCAATGCCCCATCGAAACCTGCGAACAGCGGGATGTCAAAGGGTTGTATAAAAAAGCCAGGTCGGGGCAAATCCCTTTTTTTACCGGCATAGATTCACCTTACGAAGCGCCTGAAGATCCCGAATTAATCGTTAATACCCACGAACAAACACTTGAAGAAAGTGTGGCGCGTGTCATCAATCTGCTTATACAGCGCGGAGTGATCCATGAAACGGGTTCTGAATTGACCGAATAATCTGAAAAGCCAGGTTCCACGAATACGAGACGGTGAAAGTATTCGTGAATACACATTATTCACCACGAAGATCGCGAAGGACACGAAGAAAATACACAGTAGAACAATATATTGAAACCTCGTGTTCTTCGTGTTCTTCGTGGTTATCAGCTTTTATATTGAATACTTTCACAGTCTCATACCCTTGGGGCACAAGGGGCACGAAGAAACCGAAAGCATCGTGATGTGGGGTTTTTCGTGGACGATCCTTTTGAAGATCGCTGCCCCTTCCCGAGAGATACCATCTCCCACCATCTGTATCAGGAAAAACACCAATGAGCATTCATCATGCCGCGCAAAAACCCAACCGGCAAACCTTTTATGTGTTGCTGGCGCTGGTGTTGGGCATTTTTGCCGGAGAAACCCTGAACCTGAGTTTCGGCGGGGGTGGACAGGCTGCCAAGGATCCGGCGCTGCTGCAAATTACCGAAACCTTGTCGGTGTTGACCGATATTTTCATGCGCTTGATCAAGATGATTATTGCGCCTCTGGTATTTGCGACGCTGGTGGTCGGCATGGGTAAGATGGGCGACGGGCAAACGGTAGGGCGGGTCGGCGGCAAGGCGATGCTGTGGTTTATTTCTGCGTCGGTCATCAGTTTGTTGCTGGGCATGTTGCTGGTCAACCTGTTTGCGCCTGGCGAGAGCCTCAATTTTGATTTGCCGGCTATCGGTGCGGAAACCGGTTTGCAAAAAACCTCGCCTTCGTTAGGCGGTTTTGTGTCCCATATTTTCCCTAAAAGCATTATCGAAGCGATGGCGGACAATGAGATTTTGCAAATTGTCGTGTTTTCGATGTTTTTCGGCGTCGCCTGCGCCCATCTTGGCGAACTCGCCGAACCGATGCTCAAAACCCTGGATTCGCTGGGCCACATCATGCTGAAAATCACGGCTTATGTGATGCACTTCGCACCCGTGGCGGTATTTTCAGCGATCACGGCGGTGATTGCGAAACAGGGCTTGGGTATGCTCAAAACTTATGGCGTATTTATTGGTGAGTTTTATCTGGGTTTGCTGTCGTTATGGATGGTGTTGGCCTGTTTCGGCGTATTATTTCTCGGTGCAAAGCGCATGGTTTCACTGCTGCGCCATATCCGCGAACCCGCGTTATTGGCGTTTGGTACGGCCAGCAGCGAAGCGGCCTATCCTAAGCTGTTGCAGCAATTGGAGCGTTTCGGTTGCGAGGAAAAGATTGCCGGTTTTGTGTTGCCGCTGGGCTATTCGTTTAACCTGGACGGCAGCATGATGTACATGACGTTTGCTGTCTTGTTTATCGCGCAAGCCTACGGTATTGACATGCCGTTGGATCAGCAGCTGTTCATGCTGCTGGTGCTGTTGTTCACCAGCAAGGGTGTCGCGGGTGTTCCCCGCGCCTCGCTGGTTGTCATTTCAGCAACCTTGTCGATGTTTCATATCCCTGAAGCGGGATTGCTGCTGCTATTGGGCGTTGACCAAATCCTCGACATGGGGCGCAGCGCCAGTAATGTCTTTGGTAACAGTCTGGCTGCCGCTGTCGTGAGCCGCTGGGAGCGGGCGTTGAAGTGATGGTTTAGCGTAAAAACCGTCCGCCGCTAATATCAACCAACGCACCGTTAATATGCGATGACATATCGCTGGCAAGAAAAAGCACCGAACTCGCCACTTCTTCTGCATAAGTGTTACGCCCCAGCGGCGTTTGTTTGCGGTAGTTTTCCATCATTTCGGGTGTGGAATGGATTTCATGATGCTGGGTTTCCACAGTGCCGGGCATGACCGAATTGGTGCGTACTTCAGGTGCGAGTTCTTTGGCTAAAGTGTGGGTGAACACCATCAACCCGCCTTTTGCCGCAGCATAAGCGCCGCCGCCGTTTGCTCCGCCCGTTTGCACAGATAAGGACAGGATATTGACGATACGGCCGCTGCCAGTGGCGCGCAAATGTGGAATAGCGCGGCGGGTCACTAAAAACGCGCTGGTCAGATTCATGTCCAGCGATTTGTTCCAGTCCGCCAATGCGCAATCTTCAATTTTTGCCCGTTTGACCAGACCGCCGCTATTGTTGACCAAAATATCCAACCGGCCTGTTTCAGCCGCCAGTTTATCGACTACGGCATTGGCTTCGGATTCGATGGTCAGATCGCCGGGTAACAGTATGGCGTTAACGTTTAATGCTGTTAATTCATCAAGCAGGCTTTCGGCGGCGGTTTTACTGGAATAATAGTGCAGGCCGATAAACGCACCGGCTTGCCCTAGCGCCAACGCCACGGCGCGTCCAATGCCGACGCCCGCGCCGCTGATTAACGCCGTTTTGCCCGTTAAATTAAATGTTTGTTCAGGTATCATGTTGATGCTCCTGGGAGATTGCCCGGTTTTTCACCTGTAAAATTCAATTCGATCCTGATGCCGGCAGGATCGTATACAAATATTTGCGTCATCTCAGGTGGCGAGCGGAATTCAATCGTGTGAGGGATGTTGTTGTGAACTAGGGTTTGAAGGCAGGCGTCCACGTCTGAACACGTCAGCGCGACGTGGTTAAACACGGTGTCAGTGCCTGGATAAGGCGTCTCTTCTACGACTGAAACGTGAATAATGGCTGTGTCCCCACAATATAACCAGGCGCCGTTACGTTTTGAAACGGCACGCCTGCCTTGTTTTAAGCCGATAATCTGCTCATAAAACGCCACCACGTCCGCTAATTTATTGGACATGACGACAATATTGATATGGTTTATCCCTGATATTTTCATGCCCTATCAAACCTTAGTGATAGCGGCGTTATTCTGCATCTTCAGGCGCTGCTTCTTCGGTCTTGCCCAGATTTTTAATTTTTTCCAGCACGGCCTGGGCATGGCCTTCCGGCGTTACGCCATACATGACATCAGCCAGTACGCCCTGTTTGTCGATGATGAAGGTAGAGCGGAAAATAGCCATGCTTTTTACGCCTTCTTTTTCCCGCTCCCGCCATACCCCATAGTTTTCGCACATTTCGCCGCTGGTATCGGCAAGCAGTTGGACTTTAAGATCGAATTTTTTAATAAAATCAGCATGGCTTTCGCAAGAATCCTTGCTGACACCAATCACTACGGTATCCAGTTTTGCAAACTCGTTTTCGAGCTGCGTGAATTGATTGGCTTCTATCGTACAACCTGGAGTGTCATCCTTAGGGTAAAAATACAGGACGATATTTTTTTCACCCGTGTAATCAGTTAGACTGACCAACTGATTATTTTGATTCAATGACCTGAACATCGGTGCGTATTGTTGTTTTTCCAACATAAAAACTCCTCATTAACCGTTATATTATAAAGATATGACGCCACATAACCGCTTGGCGCGACTGGCATGATAGTGAGCCTACAGATTAAAGTCCAGTCATTAAACCACACAACTATTCAATGACTTATACTCAACCCAAGACGAGCATTCCCGCTCTCAGAACGGCTGCCCGCATGGAACTTATAAATGAACAATAAATTATTAACTGCTTTTGAAGCGCTCACCCAGCCAGAACAAGCCATTTTGATGGTGTTGGCTGTTGTTTATGCGCCTATAGGCCAAAACAATCTGCGGAACTTAATAGTAAAATCAGCTAGTTTTGAGCCAACTACACCAGGTCTGGTAGACGTTTCCCTAAAAACCAAATTACAAAGGGCAAAATTGCTGGTGGCAAACAACGAGGGTTGGTCTTGCCCTGCTGATATGACTGAGGCATTAATGCGCCGCGCCGTTGCTGAACCCTGGTTTAAAAAACTGGCGCCGTTATTGGTTGGCCGCAATGATTATTATCCATCCCATCGTGTTGCCGCCAGTCACGTTGCCAAACAAGTGCGGCTGTTTTTATACCAAGGCAACGCACCTGGATTTATCGCCAATTTAGATTTTCTCCATGCCAATTATCCGCAATTTTTTGCTGAACACATCAACAGGATATTTTTTAACGATTTTGATGCTGACTGGTTTGCGGCGTTGCCAGATCAGATCAAATATGGCGCGTTAAAACATTTGGTTGCCACTGATTACCGGCAATTTTGTGATATTTCGGCACCGTATCAATTATTCGAACAGTTTTTTGGGGCAAGCAAGCCTGCGGTTCCTGAAATCACCCATGCCATCATTGAGCAGCGCCTGCTGCGCGGGAATTTTCAGGATGCCGAACCGTGGTTGGTTGGCGATGTCTCTGCCAATGGCTTGACGTTATTGGCGACGGTGCGTTTTATGCAAAACCGTAATGAGGAAGCGGTTGTATTGTTCCACGCCGCGCTCAAGCAGTTGAAAAAAGATTCCGGCAAACGCAATATTACGATCTATGGTTTGCACGGCTATTTTTTCAGTTTGGCGTTGTTGCGTTCAAAAACAGGCGAAAACCTGCTGTACCTTAAACAGCAGCATATACCGATGACGTTAAAAATAAGCGTTGGTGCATTTAATGATTTGCATGCCATCTTGAAGGAAGCGCTTGATGTCTACCAGGCCAAATTAAAGCCGGAACAAAGCATTTATTTATTTAGAGCCAATAACCATGCCTTCGAACGATTGTTTCATGCCCTGATACTGTACTGGCTAGGTGAAACCGACTGGATGCTTAATAAATCCAAGACGGATTTTTTGGGGCAATTGGCCGGATACTGCCGCAAAGCGCAGGCCTACGGTTATGCTTGGTATGCTGCCGTAAGTTCAGCGTTATTGCAACGCCTGGATTATAGCGACCAGGATTGCCTGCAAATCGCAAAATACTACGTTGATACGCCGTTCATTGAAATCCTCGATTTATTGCCGACCGTATCGGTATGGGAGCGGGCGTTGACGGCACTTACGCAATTAAGTGCACAACCGTCTTTAGCGCCGCCATTGCAGGAACTACGCATGATATGGAGCATCGCGCTGGAACGGGATGAGGTCTTTTTAATGCCTAAAGAACAGCGTTTGGGCAAGAATGGCCATTGGACGAAAGGCCGTCCCGTCGCGTTGAAAAAACTCTACCATGAACAGGCGGATTATGATTATTTGTCTGAGCAGGACCGCAAGATTTGCGCACATATCAGCATGGAAAAAGACCGCGACCATTACGGCTATTACGGAAAAGAATTTTATGAGTTATCGACGGATGGCTTATTGGCCGCCGTCGGTCATCCCAACATTTACTGGGCAGGGCAGGAGCAATCCCATCCGCCTGTCGACATCAGCATTGCGCAGCCGCAATTGCTGGTTAAAGAGCAGTTGCCCAATTTGCATATTTCCGTGATACCGCAGATTACCCGACAAAAAATTATTGCCCAGAAAACAACCAGCGGTTTAATGTTGTATGTCATTAATGACCAGCATAGACAAGTCGCCGAAATATTGGGTAAGGACGGCCTGACTGTACCGGCCCAAGCACGCCAGCAGGTTATCGATTCGATAGCGTCGATCGCGTCGATGCTGACCGTGCAATCGGATATTGGCGGGTCGTCGGGCAATGCCATAGAAGTTCCGGTCGATAGCCGCCTGCGTATCCATTTGCAGCCGTTGGGCCAGGGCATACAGATAGACGTGTTTGTGCAGCCGTTCAGTGACGGCGGGCCGCTATTTAAACCAGGTGCAGGCGGCACAACCGTATTGGCGGATATTGACGGCAAGCAGTTGCAAACCACGCGTGATTTTAAACTCGAAAATAAACACACCAAAAAGCTGTTCGACGCCTGCCCGGAACTTTACAAAGATAACGAATTAAAATGGCTGCTCGATGACCCTGAAATCGCGCTGGAAGCGTTGTTACATTGCCAGGCTCTCGGTGATTTTGCTGTGCTGGAATGGCCTAAAGGCAAAAAGATAAAGCTCAGCCATGAAGTCGGTTTATCCCAAGCGAAGTTTTCGGTGCGTAAAGAGCGCGACTGGTTTAACGTTGAAGGCGATTTGGTGATCGATGACGAGCAAGTTTTTAATATGCAGCGTTTGATGCACTTATTAAGCAGCTCGTCCGGGCGCTTCCTTAGACTGGAAGACGGGCAAATTATCGCCCTGACACGCGAACTGCGCCATCGCCTTGATGACTTGTCGGGCTTGGGCGAGGTGCAGGACGATAAAGTCCGCTTTCATCCGTTAGCCGCACAGGCGCTTGGCGATATTACCGACGGTATGACGATAAGCGCCAGTAAACCGTGGAAAGACCAGTTAAAACGCCTCAATGAGATCAGCGACTTAAATCCCAAACTGCCGTCCACATTGCAAGGCGAATTGCGTGATTACCAACGTGAAGGCTATCAATGGATGATGCGCTTGGCGCATTGGGGCGCAGGTGCCTGTCTTGCCGATGATATGGGCTTGGGCAAGACCGTGCAGGCGCTGGCGTTGATTTTATCGCGCGCACCGGACGGCCCTACACTGATTCTGGCGCCGACTTCCGTGTGTATCAATTGGCTGGAAGAATGCCAGCGCTTTGCGCCTACGCTCAATGTGCAGCATTTCGGTTACGGTGACCGGCAAGCCATGCTCGACAATGCCGACGCATTCGATTTAATCGTTTGCAGTTATGGTTTGTTGCAAACCGAAGGCGGGCGGTTGGCGCAAAAACACTGGCATACGCTGGTCGCCGATGAAGCGCAGGCGATTAAAAATACGCTGACCAAACGCTCAAAAGCGGCGATGGCCTTGCAGGCCGATTTTAAATTGATTACCACAGGCACGCCGATAGAAAACCATCTGGGCGAATTATGGAATCTGTTCAATTTTATCAATCCAGGCTTGCTCGGTCCGTTAAGCAAATTTAATGAACGTTATGCCCAGGCCATTGAAAACAACCATGACCATGCCGTACAGCAACGCCTGAAAAAACTGTTGCGCCCGTTTATCTTGCGGCGCTTGAAAAACGACGTGCTGACCGAATTGCCGCCGCGCACGGAAGTGACGCTGCACATCGAACTTAGTGCCGATGAACGCGCCTTTTATGAGGCGTTGCGCCGTAACGCGATGCAAGCCATTGCCGAAGCATCGGAACAGCAGGGCAACCCGCAACTGAAAGTGCTGGCAGAAATCATGAAATTGCGCCGCGCCTGTTGCCATCCGCGTCTGGTGATGGATGAAAGCCCTATTAACAGTTCCAAACTGCAAGCCTTTGAAGAACTGGTCGATGAACTGCTGGAAAACCACCATAAAGCCCTGGTGTTCAGCCAGTTTGTCGGGCATTTAAGCCTGATCCGTGAACGCCTGGATCAAAAAGCTATAGGCTATCATTATCTGGATGGTTCAACGCCAGTCCCGGAGCGTAAAAAAGCGATGAATGCGTTTCAGGCAGGCGATGGCGATTTATTTTTAATCAGCCTTAAAGCGGGCGGTACCGGCTTAAACCTGACCGCTGCCGATTATGTCATCCACATGGATCCGTGGTGGAACCCGGCCGTCGAAGATCAGGCTTCAGACCGCGCACATCGTATGGGGCAAAAACGCCCAGTGACGATATACCGGCTGGTCGCAAAAGACACCATTGAAGACAAGATCGTCGATTTGCATAAACACAAGCGGGATTTGGCTAATAGCCTGCTGGAGGGTGGCGAAGTGAGCGGTAAAATGTCGGTTCAAGACATGATGGCG